>NZ_JBHZGO010000098.1:92247-120688 GCF_042747725.1 Coleofasciculus sp. H7-2 | reverse complement strand
GGCGGGGGTGTATTGAGGGTTGAGGGTTGAGGGTTGAGGACTGAGGGTTGAGGGTTGAGGGTTGAGGGTTGAGGACTGAGGACTGAGGGTTGAGGGCTGAGGATTGAGGGCTGAGGACTGAGGGTTGAGGACTGAGGGTTGAGGACTGAGGGTTGAGGGTTGAGGGCTGAGGACTGAGGGTTGAGGACTGAGGGTTGAGGACTGAGGGTTGAGGACTGAGGGTTGAGGGCTGAGGGTTGAGGTAATTTTCCGCTGCTTCCTCTGTCTCTTTCTCCCCTCTGCCGTTCGCTTGTGCCACTGTGCTTTCCTGTTTTGTTACCTTTCACTAGGTACATCCCCTAAACAAATATCTCTTGAACTTGCCCTGGGGTCGCCCCGGAACCTTTTGTGCTACAATTTTGGAGTGTTTTTACGTTTTTGAAGTCCCGGTGGGCTTCCAAGCCATTATTGGAGAATTCTTATTCATGACGAGCAGTTACAGTGCCGATCAGATTCAAGTTCTAGAAGGTCTTGAACCAGTCCGGAAAAGACCGGGGATGTACATCGGTTCGACTGGCCCTAGGGGACTCCACCATCTAGTTTACGAGGTGGTGGACAACTCTGTTGATGAGGCTCTGGCTGGCTATTGCACCCATGTAGAGATAGACATAAACGCCGATGGTTCGGTGACGGTGACAGACGATGGGCGCGGGATTCCTACAGATACTCATCCTACTACTGGCAAATCAGCTTTGGAAACGGTGATGACGGTGCTGCACGCCGGAGGGAAGTTTGGCGGCGGCGGTTACAAGGTTTCTGGTGGTTTGCACGGTGTCGGAATCTCCGTAGTGAATGCCTTGTCTGAGTGGGTGGAAGTGACCGTTTGGCGCGAGAAGCGGGAGCATACGCAGCGTTTTGAGCGGGGTATTCCCGTCACGGAACTGAAGGCAAAGCCAATTCAAGAAACGAGGACAGGCACGTCGATTAGTTTCAAGCCAGATTTGCAGATTTTTTCCACGACTGGCATTGAGTTTGATTACACCACTTTGGCGAGTCGTCTGCGGGAGCTTGCGTACTTAAATGCGGGTGTCAAAATCACGTTTACTGACAACCGCCTGGAATTGGTTAAGGGTGGGGAGCCAAGAGTAGAAACCTACTGTTACGAGGGAGGTATTAAAGAGTATATCGCTTATATGAATAGCGATAAGCAGGCTCTCCACGAAGAAATTATCTATGTATCAGGCGAACGCAACAATGTGCAGGTAGAAGTGGCGTTGCAGTGGTGCGTGGATGCTTATACAGACACGCTGCTGGGGTTTGCAAATAATATTCGCACAGTTGACGGCGGTACTCACCTGGAAGGGTTGAAGGCGGTGCTGACGCGGACGTTGAATGCGATCGCTCGCAAGCGCAATAAAATCAAAGAAAATGAACCGAACCTCGGCGGTGAGAATGTCCGCGAAGGTTTAACTGGCGTTATCTCCGTCAAAGTTCCCGATCCGGAATTTGAAGGACAAACTAAAACCAAGCTGGGTAACACCGAAGTTCGGGGAATCGTTGATTCTCTTGTCGGCGAAGTTCTGACTGAATATTTAGAGTTTCGCCCTAATATTGGCGATGCGATTCTGGAAAAAGCGATTCAAGCTTTCAAAGCCGCAGAAGCAGCGCGTCACGCACGAGAATTAGTGCGCCGCAAATCAGTTCTGGAATCTTCCCCTTTACCGGGTAAATTAGCCGATTGCAGTACGCGAGATCCCTCAGAATCTGAGATTTATATCGTCGAAGGCGACTCAGCCGGTGGAAGTGCCAAACAAGGACGCGACAGACGCAACCAAGCTATCCTCCCATTGCGCGGTAAAATTCTCAACATTGAGAAAACCGACGATGCCAAAATCTACAAAAACACCGAAATCCAGGCGCTAATTACTGCACTGGGATTGGGTGTCAAGGGTGAGGAGTTCGATGCTTCCCAGCTGCGCTATCACTGCATCGTGATTATGAGCGTAGCTGGCGATGAACCAACCCTGGTAATGGACAATAGTGGACGTACAGAGTTCGTCTCAATTGGTCGGTTTATTGATGACTGCGTTGAAGGTCGTCGCGCCGTTGACCAATATCAGGTAATGTCTTTTGACCAAGTTACCCACGCCACGCGCTTTCGACCTCTCAAAGCGGTGATTCGGCACGGTCATGAGGAGCCGATGTATAAAATTACAACGCGCTACAACCGTTCGGTCAAGGTGACATCCTCCCACAGCGTCTTTGTCTTTGAAAATGGACAAGTTGTTCTCAAAAAAGGCAGCGAAGTAAAACCAGGCGATATCTTGGTTGCTAGTCGGCGTTTACCGCGTCCAGCTAACAGCCTGACGCAGATTGATTTGCTAGAAACTTTCTACCGTACCGAATTAACCAAGGCGCTGTATGTCAAAGGCGAAGACGTGCGGCGAGTTGCTAGTGGGCGCGTGTTGGCAAAGGTAGAACGGCAGGATTTGTGGAAGGAACCGCGAATTATGTTGGATGTAGCCGGATGGCAACAGCTGATTAAATCGCGTCAGACAGCAGGATTAAGTCAGAAAAAAGTTGCCACAGCTTGCGGTGTTAAGCAGCCAATTACTATTAGTCACTGGGAACGCGGTATCAACCGACCGATTTTGTCTCAATTCCTCACCTATCTGGAAACGATTGGCGGAAACGAGAACATTATATATGAGCAGCTGCCATCTAAGATTGATGAGCGACTTGCCCAAGACGATACCAGCAAGAATGCGCGGTGGCGCGAGGTTAGTTGTTACAAAGCGTTAGACGAGTTTACATCTAGCGAAATTGCACAACTAGGGGCAGATGTGCAGATTGTCCCGCAAGCGCACGGCGAAAAGGCTATGCCGCGTTATTTACCAATTACCCGCGAGTTGATGTGGTTTTTGGGCTGGTACGTTGCGGAAGGAACTCTGAGTCAACATCAGGTTAGCCTGAATTTGGGCAAGAAGGATGAGCGGTTTATCCCAGAACTTAAAGCAGCGATTGTTGCGGTATTTGGCGAAACACCGCGTCAGTATAACGATCCTGACAGCGATGGGATTAAACTCTACTTCAACAGTGTCGCCGCTGCGCGATTGTTGCAAGCTTGGGGTTTAGCAAAGCTAGCGCATCAGAAGAAGTTGCCAGATATTCTATTTAGTGTTTCTGAGGAACACCAACTGGCTTTTCTGGAAGGCTATTTCTTGGGTGATGGGACGACAGGTGGATGCAACCTATCCTTTACCACAAATTCTCAGGAATTAAAGGATGGACTGTTATATCTGTTGGGACAGTTGGGCATTATTGCCACTAACACTCATCATCAGCCGTCAACACATCCTGATGCACCAATTCAAACGCGACATTCTTATTACACCATTGCGATTTGTAGCAAACAACAACTTACCGGCTGTCGCCAGATTTGGCAACGTCATGCTAATGCACATAAGCTGGAGGCGCATCTAGTAGGTGAATCTCGCAAGGCTCAAGATTTTGTGCCAATTAGCGATGATTTGATGGGGTTGCGGGTAATTAGTGCTGAGGAAATAGAATTAGTTGGCGATTACGTTTACGATTTCTCGGTTCATGATGACGAAAACTTCGTCTGTGGAACTGGGGGTTTGTGCGCTCATAATACTGATGCTGACGTAGATGGGGCGCACATTCGGACGCTGTTGTTGACGTTCTTCTATCGCTATCAACGGGCGCTAATTGAGCAGGGTTACATTTATATCGCTTGTCCTCCACTCTATAAGGTAGAGCGGGGACGCAATCATTACTATTGCTATAGCGATCGCGAACTCCACAACCTGGTGCAAAACGAGTTCCCCGCCAATGCTAATTACACCATCCAGCGATTCAAAGGCTTGGGTGAAATGATGCCGCAACAGTTGTGGGATACTACGATGAACCCGGAAACTCGCACCCTGAAACGGGTGGAAATTGAAGACGCGGCTGAAGCCGATCGTATCTTTACCATCTTAATGGGCGATCGCGTCGCACCCCGCCGCGAATTTATCGAAACCTACGGTCCTCGCCTCAACCTCAACGATCTAGATATCTAGATTTTCCGGTTGAAATGATTGAACACCCAAAAATTTGGCAACTAATGTAAAAATAATTAGTACAAAGGTTGCATTCTTACAAAAGTATGGTTAATTGAGAACTTAACCATACTTTTGTCTTTTAAGGCAGTTGCACCAGATTCCCTATCAATACTGCGCCAAGAGAACGCGATCGCTATTTTTTACACTCAGCTCGAAGCCCGCAAAGGGATATAGCTTGGTTATGTTATAACTTGAGGGAAACTATATTTGCAATTTCATGTCTTACTAATTTAATCTTCGACATTTCACGGAAAAATCATCAAAATTTGGAAAAGAAATATCGAGCGAACACTAAAAAATAATGAATCACTTTATCATCAACCTTTCCAAAGCTAAACTCCCTGTTAATAGCAAGTTGATTGTATCCACCTTATTAATCGCAATCAACAGCATCCTGGTGACATCGGCAAGTACCCCAGCCAAAATGCCCCCAGCAGCGACTCCAGCCAAACCCGCACCAGCAACGACCACAGCCACCCAGCAATTTGTAGGGCAATGGCAAGCCAAAGACCCCACATCGGGGAAGCTGGTCACGTATGTATTTGCGCCAGAGGGAAAATTATTCATGGTGTTTCCAGCACCCGATGGGACTCAGGTTGCCATCGGAATTAAGTACCAAGTCAATCCCACGACTAAACCGGGGCAACTTGACCTAGTTTTTAGCAAAAAAGACAGCATCCTGAGCATTTTTGAGTTTATCGATCGCGGTAAACTACGCCTGGAATTACAGGGACGGCAAGTTGGACAACCCAGACCAAGTGCTTTTAGCCCCAAGGCAACGGTATTCAAGAAAATTTCCGATACCGCAACATTGCCCCAAAATGCCAAAGTAATTGAGCTGGAAAATGCACAGAGTCAGATGCCCGACGATTCGCAGCTCCCAAAACCGCAAACAGAAGCCAAACTGTATATCGCTATGGTCAACAAAGCGCAGCAGGCTTATTATCAGCAAAAAGGTAAATTTGCCACAAAAACCGAAGATTTAGGTCTGGGAGGCGAGCCAGCCAGCGTATATTACAACTATCGGCTGGTGTCACCAGGAAATGACGCCCAAAGCGTGATGATCGCCGCCCAAGCCAAGAATGCTGAGATTCATAGCTACACGGGCGCTGTGTTTGCCACAAAAAGGAACGGTGAAGCCACCACCCTCGCAGCGGTTTGCGAAACCCAGCGCCCCTCAACCTCACCTCCAGCGATGCCGAAACCGCCTCAGAGTGGCTCATCAGCAGTTCAATGTCCATCTGGTTCGCGTCTGTTACAGTAATCGACTGCCAATGTCGCATCTATCAACAACCCGATTGATTCCCTCATCGCATCGATTGTTAAGATACAGTTAAATTTCTCGCTTTGACTGCCATGAGTGACACCGTTTTAGACATCCGCAACCTGCAAGTTCAATTTTTAACTGATGAAAAGCAAATTCTGGCAGTTGATGGTATTTCCTTCAAACTGAGTCGCGGGCAGACTTTGGGCATTGTGGGAGAGTCGGGATCGGGTAAATCGGTGACTTCCCTCGCCGTCATCGGTTTGGTGCCAAGTCCGGGGAAGATTAGCGGTGGTGAAATTTGGTTTCAAAACTCACAAGAACGGGGCGGATCTTTAGTAAATCTGCGGGATCTGAGTGCAGAGGAGCTGCGGAAATATCGGGGTGGTCAGATTTCCATGATTTTCCAGGAACCGATGAGTTCCTTAAACCCAGTTTTTACGTGTGGGTTTCAGTTAGTCGAGGCAATCCGTCAGCATCAAAATGTAACACCTGCCGAGGCGAGGCGGCAAGCGATCGCTCGTCTCCAAGAAGTCAAACTCCTCGCTAACGACGAAGAGATGCGGCAACGCTATCTAGAAGAAAGACCGGAAGCCAGAAGAGATAGCGTTGCGGAAATTAATCGGCAGATCAATCAGCAAAAATTGGCAATGCTGGAGCGCTACCCCCACGAACTCTCCGGCGGGCAATTGCAGCGGATGATGATTGCAATGGCAATTTCCTGCAATCCAACGGTGTTGATTGCTGACGAACCGACGACCGCCTTGGATGTAACGGTACAAGCGACGATTTTGGATCTGTTGCGGGAGTTACGGGACGCCCGTGGGATGTCGATGATGTTTATCGGTCACGACTTGGGGGTGATTGCTGAAATTGCCGACGTTGTCGCCGTGATGTATCAAGGCAAAATTGTCGAATACGGCTCGGTCGAGCAAATTTTTTCTAACCCTCAACATCCTTATACCAAAGGTTTGTTAGCCTGTCGCCCCAGCCTCACCCGCCGGTTGAAATACCTGCCTACTGTCGCTGACTTTATGGAAGTGGTGAAAACACCCAGCGGCGAAATCGAAATTCGAGAAAAAACAGGAATCAAGAGTCAGGAGTCAGAAGAAATTCTGGATTTAACTCAAAACTCAGAAGCGATAGATCGCATCTCTACAACTCAAAAGGCTCTACTATCTGTCCGCGATCTCCAAGTTGGCTTCCCAATCCAGGGAATGTTTGGTCAAACCAAACGCTATTTGATGGCGGTGAATGGCATCTCATTTGATGTTTATCCTGGTGAAACGCTGGGATTAGTGGGAGAATCCGGCTGTGGCAAAAGTACCTTAGCTCGTACCATCCTGCGCTTGATCGAACCGACGAGCGGTCAGATCGAGTTTGAAGGGGAAGATATTACGAATGTCAGTAATCGGCGAATGCGGCAATTGCGACGGGAGATGCAAATTGTCTTCCAAAATCCCTTTAGTTCTCTCGATCCGCGTCTAAAAATTGGAGATGCGGTGATGGAACCGCTACAAATTCATCACTATGGTAAGAATCCGAAGGAACGACGCGATCGCGCATCCTATCTCTTAGAGCGTGTAGGCTTAAATCCTGCCTGGATGAATCGCTATCCTCACGAGTTTTCTGGCGGACAGCGCCAGCGGGTTTGTATTGCTCGTGCTTTGGCACTCAATCCCAAATTCATCATCTGCGACGAATCTGTTTCGGCGCTAGATGTCTCCGTACAGGCGCAAGTGCTGAATTTGCTCAAAGAAGTACAAAACGAATTTGGCTTAACTTACATCTTTATTTCCCATGACTTGAGTGTGGTGAAATTTATGAGCGATCGCATCATGGTCATGAATCGGGGCAAAATCGAAGAAATTGGCTCCGCTGAAAATCTCTACCGCGAACCGAAGCAAGAATACACTCGCCAGTTAATTGCCGCCATTCCTACCGGCAGTCTAGAACAGATTCAGCAGCGTCAGCAAGACCGAATCAAGATATCAACAGGAGGGCGAGAAATCGTTAGCTAAGTATTCATACTTGGCTGAATCTATAGTTTGGAGAAAAGGTACAAAATATGACTTTAAAGAAATCAACAATTACCGATGAGCAGTTTGTCAAGGTACGCTGTAGCAGTGACAGTAAAACTCACTATTTTCCGGCTACGGGTGCTATGTATGCTCATCCTATAGATAATGATGAACCTGTTCATCTGTTTGATTTCCTGGGCGTTGATATCTCGCGCTGCATTCAAGATAATTCAACATCCCGCTGGACGCTTGTAAGTCGTAAAATTACACTCTATCTCGATCCCAAAACAGGAGAAATTCTAAAAAGTTGGAAAAATCCCTGGTCAGGTGAAACGCTGAATATTATGCACCGTTCTTATGACTACCAGGAGTTCCAGATTCCGCAACAGATAGACGCTCAAATAACTCCAGCAATCTCCTCAGTTTCATTAGATTTCAATATGAAACTGCCTAACCCGTTAGCAACTAACCCCAAGTTTGCAGATTATTCGCCAGAAAAATATGTCCAATCGTCGGATTCCTACAAATTCATTTTTCCGACAAAAATGCTATCTGATGAACCCCTCAGCGCCAGCGACAATCGCGCTGTCACACTTTCTTATTATCGCATGGGGCCGTGGGAACCGTGGATGAAAATGAAGGGAAAACCCGGCTTTTTAGTCTTAAATTACACTGGTACCAAAACTGATGTATTTGAAGAGATACCTTTAGCGCTCAAAGAACAAATCGAACATCGGATGCCTTTATTCCGCGAAGCTCCAACCTGTAGAATCCAGCGTTCGATTGCCACCAGTTGGAGCCGTTTTGACGAACAATTTGACGCCTACCTGCGAGGAGAGGAATTTCCACTACCAGCCCCGATTATAGATGAGCCTTGTATTGAATAAAGTCAATTTTTCCTCTTAATTCTCGAAACCCCCTTTTTTTAAGATACTGACTTAAAAAGGGGGTTTCGAGGATCTGATGTGTAGCCTTACAAAAGGGCGTCGGTATCCGTCCTACGCATTCACTGGGGTTTTCACCTCTTGTGGCTGTTGGATCGCGTCTTCTGCCATAAACTCTGCCAACTGCGCCTCGATTTGCTCCTTGACAATCTGGCGATACTCTACAAAATGCTCGATTTGAGCGCAAACTGCTAAATAACTGCTGATTCCACCTCGATTGTGCCGATACATACTAAACAAGTTGCGCCAAAACTGCCAGCGAGTTTTACGAAGCACACCTTGTCGCCAACAAATGATTAATAATGCTCGAATCACAACCAAATCTATTTTCTTCTTCGCACGTTTGCCCTTATTCGGATACGTTGCTTCTCCTAATATGCGAAAGTGACGGTAAGTGCGGTCTAGAAAACGCTCCGGATCGTACAATGTCCAAAATGCATCGATGTATTCGCGGGCAATCTCTTCTAGGGGACGTGTGGGCACAAAGTTCATCAATGTAGTTTGATTGAGGTTACCGGATTCGCCTCGCATCCGTCCTTCTTTCTTTAACCGATGCCAAAGGGCTGTATCGGGTAAAGCTTGCAACATACTAAATACAGCGGTGGGAATTGCCGTTTTCTCGACAAACTGGACAATGCGATCGCCTGCACCGGGTTTTTCTCCATCAAAGCCTACGATAAACCCAGCCATCACCCGCAATCCCGATCGCGCGATCGCCTGAACGGAATCACTCAAAGAATCTCGCGTATTTTGAAACTTCTGAGTCAGTGCTAAACTCTCCTCATCGGGTGTTTCAATTCCTAAGAACACCGCCCCAAAATTACACTGAACCATCATATCCATCAATTCTTGATCTTTTGCCAAATCCACTGATGCTTCCGTAGCAAAAGAGAAAGGATACTGGTGTTCCACCATCCACGGTTGCAACTCTTTCAGGAATAACTTTACATTCCGCTTATTCCCAATAAAATTGTCATCTACCATAAAAATGCTGCGTCGCCAACCCAACTCATAAAGGCGTTCTAATTCTGTTAGTAATTGGGATGGCGTTTTCGTGCGCGGTTTGCGCCCGTAAAGGACAATAATGTCGCAGAATTCGCATTGAAATGGACATCCCCGCGAAAACTGCACAGACATTTCCGAATAGGCATCAAAATCTAGTAAATCAAAACGGGGAACTGGTGTGAAACTAACATCCGGCTTCTCTCCTCCCGACCGAAAAGTTCCCGAAGTTTCGCCACGTTGCACCGCCTCCACAAACATCGGCAGGGTGATTTCCCCTTCATCCAAAATCAAATAATCTGCGCCTACTGATTGTACTTCTTGAGGTAAAGCAGTGGGATAAGGGCCACCGACTGCAACTAACTTACCCCTTTGCTTTGCTTCTTTGATTTGATCTAGCAAATCTTCTTTCTGGACAATCATCGCCGAAAGAATTACTATATCTGCCCACGCCCATTCAGCTTCAGTTATTTGGGTAACATTTCGATCTACTAGCTTAAACTCCCACTCTTGGGGCAAAATTGCGGCAACCGTCACTAAACCCAAAGGCGGTAACATTGCCTTACGATTTAACAAAGCCAAAGTTTTCTCAAAAGACCAAAAACTTTTAGGAAATAGCGGATATAGAAGTAAAACTCGCATGAAATGTCAATCCTCACGCTTAATTGGTAATTGATGATAGGTAATGGGGAATGGGTAAAAAATTACCCATCACCCATTACCCACTTGATATCACGCACTCGCTCCGACACTGCTTTTCACAGAGGAAACTTTAGCTTTCTGTTTCGATTGTTGTGCTAGATATTCAGCTAACTGCACCTCAATTTGGTCGCGGACAATCTGGCGATATTCGAGAAAATGCTCGTTGTGGGCACAGACGGTGAGGTAATGATCCCAAACACCAGGGTTGCGTTTGAAGATACTAAACAGGTGGTGCCAGAACTTCCAGCGAGTGTGGCGTTTGAAGCCTTGTCGCCACACCACAATTGCCAAAGCCTTCAACTCCATCAGACCAGGCATTTGAAACGGAACCTTTACTTTCGGTGCGCCCAGCATTAGAAAATGGCGGTAAGTCCGATCCAAAAACTTTTCAGCATCGTACAACTCCCAGAAGGCGTTGATGTATTCCCTGGTAATCTCTTCTACGGGTCGGGTAGGGATAAAATTCATCACATTGAACTGGTTGCCCGATGAGCTATCCAGCAATCGCCCCTCTTTTTCTAGGCGGAACCAGAGGGCAGTGTGGGGTAAAGCTTGCAACATTCCGAAAATGGTAGTCGGAATCGCAGTTTGTTCGGCAAACCGGACAATGCGATCGCCTGCGCCTGATTTTTCTCCATCAAAGCCAATGATAAACCCAGCCATCACCCGCAAGCCCGCCCGCGTGATGGTTTGTACCGAGTCAACGAGCGAAGTTCGGTTATTTTGAAACTTCTTAGTCATCTGCAAACTGGCTTCATCCGGCGTTTCAATCCCCAGAAACACCGCATTAAAATTGCACTCCACCATTAAATCCATCAGTTCTTGGTCTTGCGCCAAGTCAACCGAGGCTTCAGTGTTAAAGCTGAAGCGATACTGGTGTTCCGCTTGCCAGGTTTTTAATTCTTTGAGAAATAACTTAACATTGCGCTTATTGCCGATGAAGTTATCATCCACCATGAACACGCTGCGACGCCACCCCAATTTATAGAGACACTCCAACTCGGCTAATAGCTGTTCCGGTGCCTTCGTCCGGGGTTTGCGACCATACAAAACAATAATGTCGCAAAATTCGCACTGGAAAGGACAACCCCGCGAAAACTGCACCGACATCGTATCGTAAGCATCAAACTCCAGCAAATCGAAACGGGGAACGGGAGTTGTCGTCACATCAGGTTTTTCCCCGTCCGATCGGAAAATCCCACCCTTGTCACCTCGCGCGATCGCTTCCATGAACATCGGCAGGGTGATTTCCCCTTCATCCAAAATCAGATAATCTGCACCGGCATTGGTGGCTTCATCAGGCACAGAAGTCGGATAAGGACCACCTACAGCAACCGCTTTACCGCGCCGCTTGGCTTCTCGAATTTGGTCAACTAAATCCTCTTTCTGGACAATCATCGCGGAGAGAATGACCAAATCTGCCCACTCCCACTCGTCTTCTGTGACGGGGCGAACGTTTCGATCCACCAGCTTGAATTCCCATTCTTGAGGCAAAATTGCGGCAACTGTTACTAAACCCAGCGGCGGCAATAAAACCTTGCGATTAACTAATTCCAGGACTTTCTCAAAAGACCAAAAAGTTTTGGGAAACAGGGGATAAAGTAATAAAACTTTCATTGAATCTAAAACCTCACACCTTTTGAAATTTAAACTATTAGCTAATACATAACACACGAGCCTAGCTGAATCCGGCAAGCTTTGGTTAATATAGCTTTTTTAACGCTCTCGTTACGCCAAGGGTGACGCAAAGAGAGGCAGAGAATAAGCAAGCTGTCTTGATATCTATAAAAAACTCTTCTGAAGAAAGCCTCTAACCTCCTTGGCGTAACGAGAGCGCTAACCTCTGCGTACCTTTGCGTTAAAACAACCTTCTTTTAAATCTAATGTCTACTCGTTCTTAGCTGTAAGCTGTTTTCTGTGAACCCCGCTTATTTTCAGCACATCGCTGAATGTGGCGCAGTAATTCGGCAGACCAAGGGTAGCGGGGTTGACGGGATCTTGGTAGGTAAAATGACGGTAGCGCAAGCAGAACCGATCCCAAGGTGCCATCTGAATTCGGAACAAGAGGATGAAGAAATCAGCTAGCCAGGGAGATAGGGGCACGCGAAAATAAATTTTTTTGTCCAAATAAGTACAAACTTCTTCTACGGCTTCGTTGACCGTCATGGGTGCTTGACCCAAAACCAGCTGTCGAGGTTCCGAGGGGTCGGGGGGATGCTCGATCAAGGATCGTACCACTTGGGCAATATCTCGCCCGTGCATGAAGTGGAAACTGCCGTCGGCTTTGAAAAAGCGAATCAGGTCAATCCACTTTGCTACTCCTGGCAATCCTGAAGAGAGATGGGAGTATGGTTTATTGGCATCTCCTCCGAGGACCAAGGTGGGAAAAAGGGTGATGATGCGGGGTGCGATCGCTAATTTCGATAAGCGCTGCAAGCAGTCATACTTAGAACGAATGTAGTCTGTTCCTAGTTCTCCCGCTTCTTTTAATAATTCGTTGTTGCGACCGAGGATACTGGCGGTAGAAAAGTAAATTACTTGCTTGCACACTGAGGGATCGAGCAAGTTTAGCAACCGAATGGTTTTGATGACATTCACGTCAAACACCGCTTGGGAGCCGCCCCAAGCGGTTGCGGCTAGAATAGCGATATCCATTGTCTTGAGTAGATTTCCCACTCGTTCAATGTCTCGCAGATCAGCTTTCACAATGGTGATGCCCGGTCGAGATTGATAGTCAAATCCTATTTTGTCTGGGTTTCTGACTAGCAGATACAACTCGTGTTCGGTTTCTTGAATCAGGCTTTCGCTAATGTAGTGACCAATGCAGCCACTCGCACCAGTTACCAAAATCCGCTTGGGGTTCATAAGGGTTGGTCATTCGTCCTTAGTCAAGAATGATCGGTCTTTAGTCTAATGACCAATGACTAATGATTTTTGACTGATTTGGCAGTTTCAAAGAAGAAAGCCACGTTTTCTTCCGGGGTACTGGGTAAAACACCATGACCGAGATTCATGATATGACCTTTGTTTCCGGCTTTGCGAATCGTGTCATAAATGCGATCGCGGATGAACTCTTTTGAGCCAAATAAGGCACACGGGTCCATATTTCCCTGTACACCGATGTTTGAGCCAAGTCTTGTCCTTGCCTCTGCCATGTCCACCGTCCAATCTACGCTGACGATATCCGCGCCGGATTGTGCCATCCTCTCCAGAATGCCTGCACTGCCATTGATGTACAGAATCAGGGGAGTATCCGGATGAGTCGCTTTTACCTGTTTGAAAACTTGCTGCTGATACGGTAGGGCAAATGTCTCGTAATCTTGAGGACTTAGTTGCCCTGCCCAAGAATCGAACATTTGAACGACTTGGGCACCGCTATCAATTTGGTAGCGGACGTAGGTCGCGATCGCATCCGCCAATTTACCCAAAAATTGATGCAGCATCGTTGGCTCTGAAAAAGCCATACTCTTAATAATTGCGTAGTCTTTCGAGCTTTTGCCCTCAATCGCATACGCTGCCAGCGTCCAAGGGGCACCCACAAAACCCAAGACAGTTGCTTTATTGCCGACTTCTTGCCGCAATGTTTGCAAAATTTCCCGGATAAAAGGCAGAGATTCCCCAGGTTCTAGAGGATGCAGTTTATCAATTTGCTCCTGGCTGCGGATGGGCGGATCGATTACTGGCCCTCGGCTTTCGATGATATCAAAGGGAATGCCGAGTCCCGGCAACGGAGTTAAAATATCAGAAAATAAAATTACCCCATCTGGCTCAAAGGCGCGAAACGGTTGCAGGGAGATTTCGATTGCCAGTTCTACTTTTTCCGAGCGATCGCGGAACGCAGGATACTTATCTCTTAAATCTCGATAAGCTTTCATATATCTACCCGCTTGCCGCATCATCCACACTGGCGGACGGTCTAAAACTTCACCACGAGCTGCCCTCAGCAGATACGGAACTTGGGTTGCAACGGTCATCTACACTTCACCTAAAGACTTTTTTAAAGGCATTTGTTTAGCTTATCATTGTCGGATTCCCCTTGTTTGGTTTTGCGATCGCTTCTGTGAGTTTGCCCGCAAGAGAGGCATTCCACTCTAAACTCCTCCAGATAGGGTATCAACTGCTAGAGACGCGGAATCTCCGTCTCCCTAGCAGTAGTCAGCTTGCCAAGTGCCATCCTACACGCGAAAAACCCGGCTTGTTGAATCAACCGGGTTTCTCTGCTGCGGGCTTTTTTAACTACCTGTTGATGTTATTTGACAATGCAGATGCCACTAATTTCAACGGTGCATCGCGTCGGTTTCTTAGCCGTTTCTAAGTCGCGAGTGGTGGGGTTATAGGTGTATTCTCCCGCCTTGAAAACGCGGTTGGGCTTGGCGCAGTAAGTGTACGTTTGACCCGCTTCGGTAAAGTTCACTACCACCAAAGAATTCCTTGTCGGAGGACAGCTATCCAAAACCGTCAAGCCATACTCATTTCGCAGCAGTTGGCTTCTTTGATCGTTAGCTGTAGGTTGAGCAGGATTTTGGGCAGTCGTTGTTTTCGGCTTTAAGTCACCACTGCTAATGTCAAAGGTGTACTCTCCGGCTTTGACAAGGCGGTTGGGATTGGCACAGTAATTGTACGTTTGACCGTATTCGGTAAACGTGACCACGACTAAAGAAGTTTTTACTTCAGGACAGGTATCCAGAACCCTCAACCCATACTCATTGAGCAGAACTTGTTTCCGGGGATCTGTTTGAGCCGGGGTTTGAGCCGGTGGATTTTGGGCAACAGCACCCCCAAGCTTGATCTCATTGCTGCTAACGTCATACCGATATTCGCCTGCCTTAATATTGCGGTTAGGATTGGCGCAGTAGGTATAGGTTTGACCGTATTCGGGGAAGGTGACAACAACAACATTACTCCTTACCGCCGGACAGTTTTCTAACACTCTCAATCCATATTCATCTTCTAGAAATTTTTGTCGCGCATCTTTTTGACCGGAGGGAGTTTGAGCCGGTGGATTTTGAGAAGTTGTCGTCTGGCTAATCCCGGAAATTGAAAGCGTGTACCTCCCCCTAGTGTTGTTCTTACCCAACACGCGAAGTTTATATTCTCCAGTCTTCGGTACTCGATACCGCAGCAAACCCGAACGGTCATCGTAGGCAACCTGCGCCCCACTCTGTGAGGAAACTAGAACTAGGATAGGCAAAAGAGTACTACCGTCTTCTACATCAACAGCGGCAACGATTGCATCGCCTTGCTTGGCGTTAATCAGGAATTCTTCACCATACGCTCTCTGGACAGGAGTACCCCTTAGAGATAGGTTTTTAAAGGTGAAGCTGGGAGAGTTGGTACGGATGAACCCATTAACATTTTCACCATTTTTTAGTGCGGTTGCTGCTCCAGCGATATCAGAAATCCCTGTAAACATCATCCCAGCGATCGCGACACTCGCCGCAACCGTATTGACAAACTTACGACCCATCATGGTAGACCCTACAAACAAGAACTGCTTCCTTCTGTGTGGACAGATGATATCCATCCATAGTTCCCAGCGCACAGGCACCTCAAACTTTTCAAGCCGGTTCAAAATGCCTGCTCAACTGATGCAATCTAGAAGCGCCTAAGGATTCTTACTGGGTAGAGGATAAACTCAAACTGCCGCGATCTGCATCTAACTGAGCGGGGATTCCTAAAGGTAAAGCTGCATTAGGGCCATCGTGACCAAAGGGAAGATCGGAGACAATGGGAATGCCAAGATGTCCTAAGCGATCGCGCAATACTTCTTCCACCGTTAAGCTAGAAATGTTCGGTGGAGCCTCGCAGCGACTAAAGCGCCCCAAGGCAATGCCTTTGATGTTCTCAAAAGCACCTGTCATCCGCCAATGCGTTAACAGTCTGTCAATCCGGTAGGGAGCCTCAGTCACATCTTCCAACGCGAGAATGACGCCCGCTAGCTGGGGTTGTACGGGCGTGTTGAGAAAATGCGTAGCTACGGTCAGATTGCCGGGTATTAAGATGCCGCTGACCTTACCGCCGCCCCAGCCGACTCCTTGCAAGGGTTCCAGGGGACGACCTTCTACGCAGTCAAAAAGCCGCTGAATCGACCACTCTGGCTCCGCTGCCAGGGTAGTTAGCAAGGGGCCATGAACGCCTGCAATGCCAACTTTACCGAGGCTCCACAGCAAGCCAGTGGCATCAGAAAAGCCAATTAGCCACTTGGGAGTGCTGTGTGAAAAATCTACTATTTTCTGTTTCCCACCCTGCCAAGACCAATCTTCTAGTAAGCGGGCGCTACCGTAACCGCCTCTGGCACAGAGAATGCCTTTACATTCAGGGTTTTTCCAAGCGTCTGCCAGGTGTTGACGGCGGCTTTCATCGGTACCCGCAAGGTAGCCCCATCGTTCCTCAACACCGCTGCTAATTTCGACTTGATAGCCGCGCCGCCGCCATATTTCCACACCTTTGTGGAACGCTTCCCGTTCTCGCAAGGCACCACTGGGAGCAATGACTCGCAGCAAATCGCCAGTTTGCAAAGGCGGTGGTAGTTGGCTTGAGGAAAAATCCAAAATTCTTCTGGTTTAATTTTTAATGATGCAAGATATCCCGAAACCATTCTTCCATGCGATCGCCCAATGCTTCCAGGGAATATTCTGCTTCGGCTTGTTGGCGGCAAGTATAGCGGTCAATTTTATCTATGCGTCCAATTGCCTCTACCAACCCCTCCACGCTATCCGGTTCCACCAAAAAGCCCGTCTTCCCATCCTGAATAATTTCAGTGGGACCCCCTCTGGAATAAGAAATGACTGGCACTCCACAAGCAAGCGCCTCAATCACCACATTGCCAAACGCTTCCACCCAACGAGGCGTCATCAACAACGCCCGACACTTGCCCAGATGCTGTTGCAGTTCGGATGTTGAGAAAAATCCCGCATATTCTACAGGAGCATCCGGATAATCTTGACAAATTTGCCCCCAATATGCGTCATCTTGCATTTTGCCGAGAATTTTTAGGGGAATCCCGGTAATTTTGGCAGCGGCGACGGCATCTTCTAGACCTTTTTCTGGGGCAATCCGACCCACCCAAGCCAAGCCGGAGGAAGGTTCCTTGCAAAATTGATAAAGCGATAAATCCAGACCACTTCCGAGAATCCGATATTGCGACGGACTGGGAAAAGTTTCTGCCTGTGTCAATGTGTAGACGCCAACCGTACCGGGAAACTGGACGGCAATCTGTTCCACGATGCGATCCATCGCTGCCGAGAGAGAACCCATACTAACGAAATGAGCGATCGCTCGGTTAAAAAATGGCGTTAGATAGAACGGTAGCCAATCATAGGCAATGTTGAAAATCAGATCGTAGTCAGCTTGGACTTGCCGCGCATAATCCCACATATTGCCCAGCACCGAATTCTCCGGCATGACAATCGGGGCACTCCGTCCTTGAGTCTGAGCCGTTGTCTGGAGTTCTCCAGCCATCTCGACAATTGGGATATCTCCTAGCACAGACCCTTGGGGAGCCACAATTTTTAGGGTATGTCCCCGCCGGAGCATCTCTTGGGCAACGTTAAGCAGCGTTAGTTCTACGCCACCCCCCAACCCCGTGCCGAGAGCGCCCACCGAGGTTGAGAGCAACAACAGTTTCAATGGACGATGCAAGATGGACAACTTTTGACTCTAGATGATTAACGATGAACTTTTACTTGTAAAGACGCTGACTTATCACTTCTCTGATTCCTCTGGCGGATTATTAGAGGAATTCGGAGAATTTGGTAAAGCTGGCAAATTATTATCAATGCCAGGATTCAAGCGAAGCCGATTTAACTGCCCTATCGCCCACCGCGCTGTTTCCTGAACCTCGGAATCCCGATCTTCAGCAGCGTGACGCAATAACTGGCTGACTTGACCGATCGTGTCATAAATTCTCGTCAAATCCCGAATTGCATTTTTGCGAACATCAGCGTTTTCATCTTGCAACGAGATAGCGAGTGCCCGGTTCATGGGTTTGAGGGTGCGGGTGCCAATTTGCGACAAAGCCTCTAAGATTAAGCCGCGCTGCTGAGAATCCGAGTCGAGCATCAGATCCACCAATGGCTGAACTGCTCTTGAGTCGCCGCATTGTGCCAGCTCCCAGATCGCTTTGCGGCGTTTTGTAGGATCGGCTCCCTGTAAATCTTTAATTAATTCATTAACAATGTCAATTTTGGGGAGGCGAGTGGTTTCTTCCACTGCTTTTGCCTCGTTGCTTTGCAGATGCGCTAACGGCTTTGCAACGCTCACCGCTTCTGTCGGCTTTTGTGGGGTTTTTCTCTCGTCTAAATTGCTTTTTTCTAAATTGCTGGTTTCTGAAAGGGTTAAAGCAGAGGCATGATAGCCGTTATTGCCATTTTCGTTTTCTATCGAGTGAGTATGGATGTCTGTGGGATGATTGGCATCTTCAGGGTCTTCGTAGCTTCTTTCATCCGATAGTTCCTCAGCTCCAGACTCCGGCTCCTCCTCCCTGTTGAGATTTCCTAACCATTTCAGTAAGAAGTAAACTCCTAACCCTACCCCAGCAGATGCTGCCGCTAAGCCTAATAACCACCAGAGCCGATTCGCCCCAGAACTCGGTTTAGCCGCCTGGGGTTTTGGGGTGGGAGGGCTGTGTGATTTGGCGGCTTCGGCTGCCTGAAGGCGCTCTTGAGTCGTGGAACCAGCAACTCCGTCAGGCGTTAAACCGGCAGATGTTTGAAATTTAGAGACGGCAATTGCTGTCGTTCGCCCATAAACGCCATCAACTGGCCCGTTGTAGTGTCCCAAACTCTTCAGTGACTTTTGTAGTTCTGCGACTTCAAAGCCTTGAGAGCCTACTTTGAGAAGGGGCAAATCGTTTTTAGCGGCTGGGGAACTCGCCTGAGCCAGTTCTAGAGAGATGGGCAAACTGGGGGCGGAAGTAGCGATCGCTGGCGGCAATCTTGTGGAATTCTTGCCGGAACTGGGGGTAAAGCCCAGACAGATAACCCAGGTAACTAGAAGCAATGTGGAGCGGTAGAGCATAGTTGTAGGGAAACCTGTCTAAGTGAATACAACCAGACAAGATCCTTTGCTAATAATTTTTTGCTTAGCTTCCAGTACCAGCATGAAGTTATTAGTTCTAAATAGTTAGCGAGCTTTTCATCCAGATTTTTTGGGCGAGCGGCTCTGGGAGCAAGTGTGAATATTGCGCCGATCATAGCAGAAAGTTTCAACTTGCTAGTCAATCTTAGCGGCAAAGCTTGTCTGTCATCCTATTCATTTCTACTGATTTTGCCAAATCTCGGCTTCGGCTTCTTTCGCTGGTATCGGCAGCGATTGATAGGGTAATGGCTCGGATGGCTCTAAGAGGGAAATTTGCTCGGTTTTGCTTTCTGTTTCTGTCACCCTTGTTTCCACAGATGTAGAGGGTCGCCCGAAGCGCCCGCTTAGCGATCGCAGCTGTTCGGCTATCTTCTGGCGCTGATTAATTAGATAGATACTGACAAGGGTTAGACTAACTCCCAGCCATTGAAGAGGGCTGAGAACTTCAGCCAAAAGCAGATTGCCAAACAAGAGGGCAAACACGGGTGTCAAAAAGGTGAGGGAACTGAGACTGGTGAGATTGCTTGTTGAGGCAAAGTAGAAGAATAAACCATAAGCGATCGCGCTGCCAAATACGGCTGCGTAGCTCAACGCTATCCATCCAGCCGAATTCAGATGCACCCACTGGTCGGATTCCCACAATCGGGAGAGCGCAAACAAAGGCAATCCGCCCAAAATCATGTGCCAGCCAGTCGCCACCACCGGATCGGCATACTGGCAAACGAAGCGAATCAGCACCGTTCCTACAGCCATCGACAGCGCCGCCAGCAGCATCAGCCATTCCCCACTTTCAAACAAGTGCGTGAAGCTAAACGAGCCAGCGATCGCGCTGCCGTGTAAGAGATTGATAATCCAATCATCCGGCAAGCCAATCAAACTAATCCCCAGCACTCCTAATGCCAATCCCAGCCAGCCCCACACACCAATCGTTTCTCCAAACAACCAACACGACAGCAAAGCCACTGCCAGGGGTTGAGAATCAATCATCACCGAACCCAACCCCGCACCCGTTCGCACTAACCCAAAGGCTAAAAAGCCTTGAAACAAAGCGCCATCAACCAAGGCAAACAAGCTAATCCACAGCCACGCCCGAACGCCTTTGGGTTGAGGTTTCCCCATCAAAAAGGCAGCCAGCAATACCAATACCCCGGCAGGCACCAACCGGATACCAGCCATAAACAGGGGCGTCGTGTTTGGGATAACACCCTTCATTGCTACCATCGCCGTTCCCCACAAGAAAAAGGGGGCAATCAGCAGCAAGGGTGCCAACGGAATTTTGGATTCTGTGAGTTTTAGCTGCATAAAAGTCCTTTGTGGGCGTACATAACAGAGCCAAGTCACCACTTCTGTAAGGGGCAAGTCATCGCGAGTTGCCCTTCTAGGAGGTGCAAGCAAGAATCTACAATTTAGAACTTAGCCGCAACCGGATTTCTTAAAAATTTTCCGGTTTCTTGCTCTTTTTCTGGCTGGTTGCGCGTTTATTTCCTCAATTGTACTTAATATGTAGTTCTGTTAAGGCGCTTTGGCAAATTGTTGGGATGCCGACAAAAGGGTAAGTTTTTACCTGTAAGTACCCGTTAAATTCGGGGAGCTATGGAAAACCTTCTTTCTGGTAAGCCTTCAGGCTTCACCGGCAACCCAGCGAAACCGATGCGGATCGTGCAAACTAGAGAAAGGCTCAGCATTTCTATGGAAACACTTACTGGTTTGCAGGATTTGCTTCCTTCTCTAATTCGCTCATTCATTCACGATTCATTGCTTGCCTGCTCATGATCTGGCCTTTTCAGCCTAAGTTTCGTAAACAAATTGCTCGGATTGAAGTGACTGGTGCGATTGGCAGTACTACCCGAAAACAAGTTCTAGAAAGCCTGAAAACGGTTGAAGAACGAAAGTTTCCAGCTTTACTGCTACGCATTGATAGTCCTGGTGGTACGGTCGGGGATTCCCAAGAAATCTATGCAGCTCTTAATCGCCTGCAAAAAAAGGTGAAAATTGTTGCCAGCTTTGGCAATATCTCCGCATCTGGGGGAGTCTACATCGGTATGGGAGCCGAACACATTGTTGCCAATCCAGGCACAATTACCGGCAGTATCGGCGTGATTATACGAGGAAACAACCTGGAGCGCTTGCTAGAAAAGATAGGCGTTTCTTTCAAAGTGATCAAATCCGGTCCCTATAAAGATATTCTGGCTTTTGACCGCGAACTCACCGAGCCGGAAAAGAATATTCTCCAAGACTTGATTGACATCAGTTATCAGCAATTTGTGCAAACGGTTGCTGAGGCAAGGAAGCTGACGACGGAAACTGTTAAAAGTTTTGCCGATGGTCGCATTTTCACAGGTCAACAAGCTTTAGAACTGGGTATTGTTGACCGACTCGGTACTGAGGAAGATGCCCGCCGTTGGGCAGCGGAACTGGTCGGTCTCGATCCCGAAAAAACTAAGTGTTACACCCTGGAAGAACGCAAACCTTTCTGGAATCGCGTGGTATCGAGCCGGGTTCAAGGGGCATCTGGTCTATCAGCTGGGATAGACTGGTTAGAATTTGAACTGTCTACCAGTGGTCAGCCGTTGTGGCTTTATCGACCCTAGTAGAAGTTTAGATTTTAGATAATAGATGATTAAATGATTCTGAAATCCAAAATCTAAAATTCAAAATCCCAATAATAAAATGGAGGATGCTTGCGTGGAGTGGCGAGTTCGAGCGATTCGCGGGGCAACAACTGCCTCACAAAACACGGCTGAGGCGATTCGAGAAGTGGTAGCGGAACTACTCGATGAATTGGAAGTACACAATCAACTACATCCCGATCTAATTATTAGTGCCACGTTCTCGGTGACGCGGGATCTGGATGCGATCTTTCCCGCTGCGATCGCTCGCTCTCGTCCCCACTGGGACAATGTTCCTCTGCTCGATGTCCAGCAAATGCACGTAGAGGGCGGACTGGAGCGTTGCATCCGCTTCTTAATTCACGTCAATTTGCCAGCTTCCCACCCACCAATTTACCATCCTTATCTGCGGGGAGCTAAAAGCCTAAGACCAGATTGGAGTTTGTCTCCGGTTAGCTTATCCTCGCAGCCAGCAGTTCAGTCGTTTCATCGCTAATATTTTTGTCATTAGTGATGAGTCAAGAGTGCTTGACTCATCACTAATGACATTGATTAGCTATTTTCTATTTTTTTAGACGATTTGCCGTGAAAACGGATGCCTAAAAAAACGTCATATAAAAAGCTCCAGAAATTTTTTCCTTGCCAGATTCCCAAAGTTTGATAACAGCCTTTTTCATCTAACAGGGGCTTGGTGGCGTAATAGGCGTTCTGGTAGTGATACCAGGGAATGGAAGGCCACAAATGATGAATGAGGTGGTAATTTTGCCCCATAATCAGCAAATTGAGCATGGGGTTGGGGTAAACTCTGGCATTTTTCCAGCGATCGCGCTCTTGATGAGGGCGATGCGGCAGATAATCAAAAAACAATCCCAGTGCCAATCCCACCACGGCAGAAGGGATAAACCAAAAATTGAGAATGTAGCCTAAGAAGTGATACTGAATTGAGATATAGAAAATAGTCGCAACAAACAAGCGGCTTAAAAACCATTCCAAAAGTTCATATTTTCGCCACAGCTGCCGTTTAAAGAAAAATATTTCGTGGTACAAAAAACGCACCGGAATTAACCACAGTGGTCCGCCGGTAGAAACGTAATGATCTGGATCGTTTTCCGGGTCATTTACATGGGCATGATGCTGCAAATGAACTCTGGTAAATACTGGGAAGGCAAAGACTAACATCAGCGCACTGCCATGTCCCAGGATGGCATTGATTACTCGGTTACGATGGGCAGAATTATGACAAGCATCGTGAATCACCGTTCCACAAATGTGCAAGGCGATCGTGTTTGTGATAAAACAACACCAATGAGGCCAGTCCCAGAGCCAATAACCAAAGTTTGATAGCACAACCATCGCTACGGCTGTTAGAAACATCAGGAGCGTTGGACTTAGGGACGCAGGCGATTCCAGGAATTCTCTTGGAACTGTCAGCGGCTTTTGTGCCTCCAACAACATTGTTTTCTCCTTTTTATGATTCAAAAGTTTCACGGGAACTTCGATCCGGTTTTCCCGTCACTATGGCCTCTAGGGGCGTATCTTGTGCAACATTGGATACACGAGCAACAGCACCCACTGATTGACGTTTTTCAAAAAACATTGTTCAAAAAACATCGTTTATTTGGCTGACTTATCATCCTAATTCCTATAGGGAATCAGAAGTTAGAGTCGGTCTTTCGTAGTATACGATACCAAGACTACTTTATAAAGATTTGTGAAATTAGGTCATTTAATTTAAATGATGCTAACAATAGCCAAAAAATATACTAGGAGGATTGTTGATATGTCACCTCATCTGTACAAGTTTGCTTCTGAAGCAAAGTCCTTAGTTGCCAAAAGTATGGCTTTATCTGTCAGTGTAGCGATTCTGGTGAATAGCGGTGGAGCCTTTGCGGGTTCTGTTCAGCAAGCGCAACTGCCAGGGGTAGAAGATGAAACGACTCAGACCCCTGACGAGGATGTTGTTGTAGACACCGAGTCTGGGAATCCATCTACCACGACTAGCCCAGGTACGGAATCAGAGGATAGTACAACTGCCAACAAGCCACGGTTTACCTGCCAGCTTACGAACAGTAAGTATACGGTGATGTATCACCCGAAGAGCCAACCCGATCAAGCTTATGCCTGGGCAAATCCCAGTCCTTTAGGGGGTGGCTGGACTGCTGAGAGACGTTGTAACGAAATTGGTCGCCGATTAGAATCTTATCGACCCGATGGTCTTCAGGAAATGCGGGCATCGGTAGAAAATAACTACAATGTTGTTTGCATCACTACTCAGAAAAATCCAGATTGTCGGATTGTGCTGACTGTCCCTCCCGGTGAAAATCCGCAGTTAATCCGCGATCGCGTCTTCCAAAACATTAGCATTGCTGACAGCGGACAGGTGACAGAGGGCGTTAATACCTTTGTCGGTGGTCGAGATGCTCAGATGCTCAACGATCTATTAAACTTGGGCTTATCTTCCCTCGGCGGTAGCACGAATCGCTCCAGTCGTCGGTCACAAAGCGTTAACTTGCGACCTTTCTTAGATCGAGCTGACGGCGGTACTGGCACCCAGCTGAGAGGCGGAGTGCCTATGCGATCAAATCCTCGGTTGAATCCTGGCAACTTCCGTTAAAAGCTGTTGATGGGTGACGAGGGACTCGAACCCGCAATCAATAGATACAAAATTGTCTGGCTTCCCAACATTGAGCGGTCTGGGTGTCAGACAATCAGGACTTACGCAACATCATCACATCTGGGGGCAACCACAGGGGGATTGCCCCTACAAAACTCTATATGTATAAGCTTTGCGTAAGTCCTGACAATTTTATTTATTTACAGATGGCGATAGCGAAGCGCCGACCTGTCGGTTCGCTATCCCAATCTAAAACAAATAACAGCATCCCCAACACTTGAATCCGTCAATGTTACTTTAGTGATATTGGCAAGAGGGCAAATGCGTAAATATGTCAGCCGTTAGAAATATAAGGCTGTTACTGGTAATTTTTTCACTCACAGCGATCGCTAACCCGCTTCAACCAGTACAAGCACAGCCGATTATCCCAGCGGCTGACGGCACCGGCACAATTGTTACCCCAGATGGGAACCGCCTTAACATTAGCGGCGGCTCGCTTTCAAAGGATAAAGCAAATCTTTTCCATAGCTTTGAGCAGCTAGGGCTAAATTCTGGGGAAATTGCTAACTTCCTTTCTAGCCCTAGTATTCAAAATATCTTAGGGCGCGTCACAGGTGGGAATGCTTCTTATATCGATGGCTTAATCCAAGTCACGGGAGGAAATTCTAACCTGTTCTTGATGAATCCAGCGGGAATTATTTTTGGTTCCCATGCCAGTCTGAATGTACCGGCTTCATTTACCGCCACCACTGCCACGGGTATCGGTTTTGGCAATAATTGGTTTAATGCAATTGGTGCCAATGACTACGCTACATTAGTCGGAACGCCCAGCCAGTTTATTTTTAACACTCCTCAACCAGGAAGCATTATCAATGCGGGGAATTTGGCAGTAGAGTCGGGAAATTTAACCCTGTTAGGAGGCACGGCGGTTACTACGGGGCAGATGAGGGCGACTGGGGGGCAAATTGCTGTAGTAGGTGTACCGGGTGAGAAGTTAGTGCGTCTGAGTCTACCCGGCAGTCCGCTAAGTTTAGAAATTCAACCGCTACCTACCTCGGCAACAGCTGCGTTACCCTTTTCTCCCCTATCCCTGCCTTCGCTGCTAACGGGCGGAAATATTGCGAATGCCACGGGATTAACCGTCAATAGCGATGGCACGGTACGATTGACCGCTTCTGGTGCTGAGATTGGCACACAACCGGGTACTGCCATTGCTTCTGGCACCCTGAATGTATCGGGTCAAACCGGCGGCACCGTCTATGTCTTGGGGAACCAAGCGAGTGTCATTAGTGCCAATATCAACGCTTCGGGCACCAATGGCGGCGGTGCGGTACTCATTGGCGGTGATTATCAGGGTCAAGGTAAAGTGCCAAATGCCTTACAGACACTGGTCAGTAGCGACTCGGTGATTTCTGCCGACGCACTGCAATATGGCAATGGTGGAAAAGTCATTGTCTTTGCAGATGATACAGCCAGCATTTACGGGACACTGACGGCGCGAGGAGGCGTTTTTTCTGGAAATGGTGGGTTGATTGAAACTTCTAGCAAACAGTTTCTCAATCTCACCAGTACGCCGGATGCAAGTGCCCCTCAGGGGATCGGTGGTACTTGGCTGATTGACCCGACCGATATCACGATTGTGAATAGTGGCGGCGGTGCGATTGGTACTAATACGGTGGATGTTGCCAATATTAATGCTGCCCTAAATACTGGCACTAGCGTCATCCTCGACACGGCAACTGCTTCTGGTTCTTCAGGTGCTGGGAATATTACTCAAAATAGCAATGCTTTTATTAGCAAGACATCTGGGGGAGATGCCGCTCTTACTTTACAAGCTAACAACGACATTATTCTAAATGGAGCGATCGCTTCCAGTAGTGGCAAGTTGAATGTGAACCTTCTTGCTGATAATGACGCCAACGGTAGCGGCGCGATCGCTCTTACCAATGCCACGATTAGTACAAACGGCGGCAATCTTACAGGAGTTGGTCGAGGAAATGCCACCTACACTAATGGCATTCAGCTCAACAACAGCATTATTAATGTCCAAGGCGGCAATATTAACCTGACGGGTACAGGATTTTTTAGTGGTGTTGGTACTAATACCAGCAACGGGATTTCAATTCAAAACAACAGTGTAGTGCAATCAACTGGAACGGGCAGCATTACCCTGACGGGTTCAGTTGGAAGTGGGACAAATGGAAATGACGGCATAGAAATCACCCAAAACTCCAAGGTGAGTTCGGTGAATGGAAATATTAATATTCAGGGTATTGGTAACGGAACTGGCGCTACCAATCATGGAATTCAGCTATCTACAGCTAGCAAAATTGAATCCACTGGGACGGGGAACGTTACCCTAACCGGCACCAGTAACGGCACGGGTTTCAACAATGACGGCATTTCAATCGGCAGTAGTGGCACCATTGTCCAATCTAACAGCGGGAATCTTACCTTAAATGGCACCAGCGGTATTGGGGTGGGGAGTCAGGATGGAACCGCTGTTTATGCAAGCGGCAGAGTGCGATCGCAAGCTGGAAATATTAACCTAACCGGCACTGTCAAGGGAACGGGCAGCGACAGCTACGGGATTATCATTATCTCTGAAGGCGTCGTGGAATCCGTTGGGACAGGGGCGATTACCCTAAATGGCACTGGTGCGAGTGATGCAGCGGGGATTCTCTTACAAGACAGCGGCATTAATCCTACTGGAATTGGGGGTAGCGGTCATATCACTCTTGCCGCTAATGAAATTAATTTGATTGACTCCACAAATCCTGGCACCCCGCAAATCAAGGGCAGCGGTACGCTTCAATTGCAGCCTCTGACTTCCAGTTTGGGTATTACCATTGGCGGGACTGTCAACGACAACCGCTTAAATCTAAACACCAGCGAACTCAATTTCTTAGAAAATGGGTTTTCTCAAATCATCATCGGAAGGGCAGATAGCAGTGGTGCGATTACTTTAGCTGGCAACACCACCTTCTTCGATACCGTTACCATACGATCGCCTGTAGGTTCCGGTTCTATAACCACGACAGGTTATACACTCGCCGGAGATGATAACGCGACGCTTACCCTGCAAGCCAACCAAAATATCACGACTGGCAATATTATCAATTCTGGTCGTCAGATTACGCTAACCAGCTTCCTCGGCAGTATAAATACCAGTGCAGGCAAGCTTGATACTAGCGCTTATAGCGATAACGGCGGCGCGATCGCGCTGACGGCTTTTGGCAATCTTACCACTGGTGACTTGAAATCTTGGTCGGTTGAAGGCGATGGCGGGGATATCTCCCTCTCCAGTAACGCAGGAAGCATTAACACTGGCATCTTGGACGCGACCACTTTTGACGGCGATGGTGGTGCGATCGCGCTGACAGCTTTTGGAGAAATTACAACAAAAAGCTTGCAAACTTGGTCGGATTATGGTTTTTCTGGAGAGATTACCCTGTTTGCCAATGGAAACATTACCACGGGCAGTTTAGATTCTCGCTCCTATGATTCTGGGATTGGGGGTGATATCACCGTTACTAGCAGTGGGGGAAGTCTCAAGATTGGAGATTTGTTCTCCTACTCTCAGACTAACGATGCGGGTTCAATTAACTTGTTTGCCCCCAAGGGTAACATTACCACTGGTCTTCTCAACACAGGCTCTTATGGTCTGGATGCAGGCATTCCGGGGAACATCACCCTTACCGCCGGTAGCAACATTACTACCAACTATATTCATGCTTTTTCAAACGGGTATGGCGATGGGGGAGAGATTTCTCTGACAAGCTATACAGGAACGATCGGCACCCAACAAGTGCGATCAGATTCAGTGGGTGGTGACGGAGGCGCGATCGCATTTGATGCAAATGGCAATATTACTACCGCTGACTTAAACTCTTTCTCCAATAGTGGAGATGCTGGTAATATCTCTATTTACAGTGACCAGGGAACGATCCAAACTGGCGCGTTAGATGCAACTTCCTCTCAAGGCTACGGAGGATGGATCGCCCTAGAAGCTTTCGGCAACATTACCACAGGTAACGTGGAATCTTGGTCAGTCGAGGGCGATGGCGGTGATATCTCCCTCTACAGTGACCAGGGAACGATTAA
>NZ_JBHZGO010000098.1:0-92148 GCF_042747725.1 Coleofasciculus sp. H7-2 | reverse complement strand
ATACTGGGTTATTAGATGCAACTTCCTCTGAAGGCTACGGGGGATGGATCGCCCTAGAAGCTTTCGGCAACGTTACCACAGGTAATGTGGAATCTTGGTCAATTAATAATGATGGCGGTGATATCTCTCTCTACAGTGACCAGGGAACGATTAATACTGGGTTATTAGATGCAACTTCCTCTGAAGGCTACGGGGGATGGATCGCCCTAGAAGCTTTCGGCAACGTTACCACAGGTAATGTGGAATCTTGGTCAATTAATAATGATGGCGGTGATATCTCCCTCTACAGTGACCAGGGAACGATTAATACTGGGTTATTAGATGCAACTTCCTCTGAAGGCTACGGGGGATGGATCGCCCTAGAAGCTTTCGGCAACATTACCACAGGTAATGTGGAATCTTGGTCAATTGATAATGATGGAGGAGCGATCGCCCTCAACAGCATTACGGGATCGATCGATACCAAAAATTTGTCTTCTGACTCGCAGAGTGGCAACGGGGGAGCGATCGCCCTAACGGCTAACAACGGCAATCTTACTACTAGTACCATCAATGCCCAAAGTCTGGGAAGTGGCACTGGAGGAACTGTGAACATTACTGCTGGTAAATTCTTTCGGGCTACAGGCACGTTTGCAGACCGCAACAGCCTAAATTCCAGCATTTCCACCGCTGGCGGAACCAACGGCGGTAACATCACCATCCGTCACAACGGCAGCACCACAACTCCCTTCATCATCGGCAATGCTACCCTCAACGGAACGGCTGGATCGATTACTAGCGGGGCAAGCAATACGATTGCCACAATCTTTTCAGTACCCGTACCGCCTGCCACTTACATCCAGGGCAACATTAAAATCATCACCTTCAGTCCGACTCCCGATCTGATTCCCGCTAAAACCCCCTCGCAGCCAGTCGAAATCCCACAGCAAGAGGCATCACAACCGCAGGGGACTACTGCGCTTTCCCCTCCAGGCAGTACCAGTCAGTCCCTAGTGGAAGTTGATTCTGCGTTGGCTCAAATTGACGAACCTTTCACCCAGGAATACGAACAATATCTGGGCGTGAACGATACCCCCCCGATGAGCCTTACCGATGCCCGTAGTACCCTGCAAGGCATCGAGGCATCCAGCGGGATCAAAGCGGCACTCATTTATGCCATTTTTATTCCCACAACTTTGACAGCAAATGAGGCAAAAAGCCCATCCTCCTCAATTCACCAGAATACGCACAGCCTAGAACCACAAAAAACAGAAAATCCTCAAGATCATCTGGAACTCCTACTGGTGACGGCAGAGGGACAACCGATTCGGAAACGACTTACGGGTGCAACACGGGAAAAAGTTCTCAAACTTGCTGACCAATTCCAGACGCAAGTGACTAACGTTAAAAGCTCTCGTGGCTACATAGCCCCCTCTCAGCAGATGTATCAATGGCTGCTAGCACCCCTAGAGAAAGATTTACAAAAACTCGGTATCCAGAATCTTGTCTTCCTCATGGATGGGGGTCTACGCACGATCCCCATCGCTGCCCTCCACGATGGTAAAGCGTTTATCCTTGAGCGCTACAGCGTTGGTTTGATGCCCAGCCTTAGCCTCACTGATACTCGCTACCAGAGTTTGAAAAATGCTCAAGTTTTGGCAATGGGGATCTCAACGTTTACGGATGAAAATCCTTTACCCGCAGTACCGAGGGAATTATCAGCAATTGTGCCCTATCTGTGGAAAGGCAAGTCCTTTCTCAATGAGGATTTTACTCTCAAGAATTTGAAGGCACAGCGTCAACAACAACCGTTTGAGATTGTACACCTGGCAACTCACGGAGAGTTTAATCCAGGTTCGCCCAGCAACTCCTACATTCAGTTATGGGACACCAAGCTGCGGCTCGATCAGTGGCGGGAATTGGGTTGGAATAACCCACCTGTAGAGTTATTAGTGCTGAGTGCCTGCCGCACAGCAGTAGGGAACGAGCAAGCGGAGTTGGGCTTTGCGGGATTAGCCGTGCAAGCAGGTGTGAAATCGGCGTTGGCAAGTTTGTGGTATGTCAGCGATGAGGGGACTCTGGGGCTGATGACAGAATTTTACGAGCAATTAAAAACAGCTCCGATTAAGGCAGAGGCGCTACGTCAGGCTCAGTTGGCGATGCTCAAGGGGCAGGTGCGGCTGGAGGGTGGAAAGTTGCGGACTCGCGGTGGGGATATCTTTTTGCCGCGAAGTAGACAAATCAAACCCATTTGAGTATTGGATTTCCACCCCAATTGCTAGGAATTGGAAATCAAGTCCTCTCTCATCCTTATTACTGGTCTGCTTTTACAATGATTGGCAATCCCTGGTAAAAGTCATTATTCCTTAGTAACAGCAAATGAATAATCCACCTCAAAAGCCACGCCCTCAACGCCGAGAACCCCTCTGCACGGGGGATAACTCAGCCGACAAAATGACAAGCTTTAATTTAGTTCTCTTTCTGAATGGCTAAGGACTAATCACTAAGAAACCGCCAATAGGGAAGCTTCATCCCGACGTTCTAAAAAATTTTCAGCTTTCATAATTGCATAGAGGTTGACATCAGCTTCTAAGAGACAGGCGTGACCGCTCTTCGGCAGCACTACCATTTCGCTGTCGGGTAGGCAAGAAGCTAAGCGCTTTGCTTCACTTACAGAGGGAAGTAGCCGGTCTGTGCCTCCGGCAATCACCAGGGTGGGTTGGGTGATGCGACGTAATTGGGAAGCATCAACATCAAAATCTCTGATCAGGGACAGTCGCCAAAGGACAGTTTTTGGGGGTACGGAGTGGATAGCGTCTAGAAGCGCACGGCGATCGCGCGGTGTAACCCGTTCTAAATGAGCCAAAAACGGCAATAACCACACCGATCCCACTCGGTAGAGGACTTCGGGTATCCAGCCACTCACCAGCGATCCCCAAGCCAGCAAAGGTCGCTGATTAAAGGAAGAAGCGGGGTTGATCAGAATAATTCGGTCAAATAGTTCGGGCGATCGCAGTGCTACTTTCATCGCCAAGCAGCCCCCAAATGACTCGCCGCACAGATAAACTGACCGTTGTGGTTGTTTTTCCACTTCTGCTTCAATCAGCGCTACCACTTGATCCGTGAGATCGTCCCATCTGGTCAAGTCATCGGCGGGGATTACCAAACAACGAATATCAAAGGCTGCTTCTAACCCCTCCGTTTGCGTTCGCAGCAATTGACCCGTGCCATCCATGCCTGGTAGGAACACAAACAGTGGGTAGTCTGGATTTAACAGCCTGGGGGTGAGAAAACATGGATGGCTTTTTACGTCTGGCATTTCGTAATATCCATTTAAAAACAACAGGTCAAAGATTTATTGCTTTCTTCGGAGCGGGTGCGAACGATTCGAGGACTCAAGGCACTTCGGCGAACAACTAGGGAAAGTCCCAATTCTTCAAGGTGACGACTACTGAGAGCGGACTGTGCCATTTGTCTACCCATAAGTCATCTGCCTCTAGACGTAGGTATTAATTCTTATTCTACCGCAGGCTCCCATACTTGTGAACTAATAACAAACCTGACGAAGTAAACCAGCAATTTCTTCCTGACAGTAATTGATAAGACTGGCAACAACAGTTTTGGCTTGCTTTCCTTGATATTGTTCCCGCGCTTGAGACGTAATCCAACAGGGACGCCCAATCAGGATGCTAGATCGACGGTAAACGACCATCGGATGCCAGCCTGCCTGTTTAAATAGGGGTTCGGAAGGGTCAAATAAACTTAATAATCGCAGGGGTACTGCTGAGTTATTGGTTTCTTCGTGGGAGGCGATCGCGACAGGTAAAATTGCCAAATTTTGCACCGGCGCGCGCAAAGCCAAATGGGCAAATCCCCGGTGAAAAGTTTTCATTTGATTCGGCTGGGTTAGGTTTACCATCGGTTGGGCACCTTCTGGAAATATCCCAACCACCTGCTGGGACTGCAACAGCCTAATCGCCTTGTTAAAGAAATCTTGCTGTCGGTGTTCTGGCGTCTCTAAAGGGAAACAACCTAGCTGATTGACAATCTCCCGCATCACGGGCACTTGTCCCATGTAGTGATGACAGGCAAAGCGAATCGGACGATTTAAAGCTGCCATCAGTATTGGCGCATCCATGACGCTGCGATGATTGCTCACCACTAAAACGCCACCTTCTTGAGGAACGCGATCCTGATGGTAAATATACATCTGCGTTCCCAGTGCCGAAAGCAGCAAGCGAGAAATCTGTAATGGGTTATCTGAAGACATGCTTTCTATAGGCTTTCTTGCAGGAAGCGCGATCGCTACAGCCAACAGGCAATCGGCTTGATTGTAAATGGCTAGAGTCGAGAGGGAGACTTCTCTAGACTCTTGAGTTAACTCTCCATTTTCTACTTAGCCTGGACTTTATTCGTTGACCAAAAGCGATCGGTCGCCCCAAAACTTAACTTTTCTTAATACAATTATTAACGTAACTTCCGCGCGTATACGAATCTCTTAGGGTAGAAATAATCAGTAAAGATTTTTTACAATTTTCAAGCAGTCAAAAAAAAGTGACAATTTATACTTATATTGCCAGGAGCTAAGTGAAACTCTCAAGACAAGATAACGAAAAGATACAAAATTGCAGCCCGAAGGATATGATCGAAAGCAAGAAAGGGGGTTGTTTTTTATATTTATGAGTGCTAACCATACAAGTAAAAATACATTTGCAATTACTACACCGCTGTATTATGTGAACGACGTACCCCACATTGGCAGCGCTTATACAACGATGGCGGCGGATGTGATGGCTCGGTTTGAACGACTCCGGGGGAAGTCCGTGCTATTGATTACTGGCACGGATGAGCATGGACAGAAAATTCAGCGCACAGCAGAAACGAAAGGGCTGGCACCACAAGCTCACTCTGATGAAATTGCGGCTGGATTCGATGTCCTTTGGCAAAAGCTCAACATCCAGTACGATCGGTTTATCCGCACGACCAACTCCCGCCACCACGCCATTGTCAAAGAGTTTTTCCTGCGCGTCTGGGAAAAAAATGACATTTATTTGGGGCAACAAAAGGGCTGGTACTGCGTCTCCTGCGAAGAATTCAAAGATGAGCGCGACCTCCTAGAAGGACACCGCTGCCCCCTCCACCCCAATAAAGAAGTCGAGTGGCGGGATGAACAAAACTACTTTTTTTGCCTCTCTAAGTACCAAAACCAGCTGGAAGATTTGTATCGCCAGCAACCAAATTTTATCCAGCCAGAAATTCGCCGCAATGAAGTTTTGAGCTTTGTCAGTCAGGGGCTTCAAGACTTCTCCATTTCGCGAGTGAATTTAGACTGGGGCTTCCCTGTACCCGTCGATCCCAGCCACACCATCTATGTCTGGTTTGATGCCTTGCTGGGCTATGTCACGGCATTGCTTGAACCGGATAGCGAACCAACGCTAGAGAATGCTTTATCCAAGTGGTGGCCGATTAATATGCACCTGATTGGTAAAGACATTCTGCGGTTTCACGCGGTTTATTGGCCTGCCATGTTAATGTCAGCTGGTCTGCCGATACCCGGTCGAATATTTGGGCATGGCTTTCTGACGAAAGACGGACGAAAGATCAGTAAAACGGTGGGTAATACTATCGATCCCGTCGCCTTGGTCGAACGTTACGGGGCTGAGGCCATTCGTTACTATTTTCTCAAGGAGATTGAATTTGGGCAAGACGGAGATTTTAACGAAACTCGGTTTATCAATATTCTCAATGCTGACTTAGCAAACGACCTGGGCAATTTACTCAATCGGACGTTGAACATGGCAAAGAAATACTGCAATGGCATCGTCCCTGATTGCTCAGCTGAAAACATCCCCGATAACACAATTAAAGCAATTGGCCTTGGTTTAGGCGATCGCGTAGCTCAAGCTTATGAATCTCTGGCTTTTAGCGAAGCGATCGCAGATATTTTCACTCTAATTCGAGCCAGCAACAAATTTATTGACGATCAAGCTCCCTGGACTTTATACAAACAGGGGCAACAGCAGGTCGTCGAACAAGTCCTGTATGCGGTTCTAGAATCTGTTAGACTAGCAGCTTATCTGCTGTCACCAATTATTCCCACCATCAGCAGTGACATTTACCAACAGCTAGGTTTTTCAATTGACTTTAATAACAAAACGTTAATAGATGTTTCGGCTGCGTTTTCCGCCCATGCCACTTGGGGAACACTAACTGCAAGACAAGCTTTAGGTGAAGCCAGACCGGTTTTTCCAAGGCTGGAACTTGCCTAAATAGTTTCGTCTTAGTAGCTAATAGCTGTTGGCTGTTAGCGGATTGATCCTTGGGTTGCTGCTACATACAAAAGTAAAGACTCTGGTACAGACCGCTCTCTCAAAAGCTAAAAGTTCATCAAAATCGCTAATTGCTTTTTTCATAAAAAAATCGAGGCATAACAATCATGTTGAATAATTTCAGCAGTAACGACTCTGTATTTACGCCAGAACAGGTTTTAGAAAATCGCGGTCGTGTAGCAATTTTCATCGATGGATCAAATCTATTTTACGCAGCACTACAGCTCGGTATAGAAATTGATTACACCAAATTGCTGTGCCGCTTAACCGCTGGGTCTCGCTTGTTGCGCTCTTTCTTTTACACGGGAGTCGATCGCACGAATGAAAAACAACAGGGTTTCCTGTTGTGGATGCGTCGCAATGGATACCGTGTCATTGCCAAAGACTTGGTACAGCTGCCGGATGGCTCTAAAAAAGCCAATTTGGATGTGGAAATTGCCGTCGATATGATGGCTTTAGTGGGGTCTTACGATACCGCTGTTCTCGTTAGCGGCGATGGGGATTTAGCTTACGCTGTCGATGCCGTTAGCTATCGGGGTGTCCGCGTGGAAGTGGTCAGTTTGCGCTCCATGACCAGCGACAGTTTGATCAACGTATCAGATCGATACATTGACCTGGATAGCATCAAAGAAGATATCCAAAAGACGCCCAGACAAAATTATACCTACCGTCCACTTTCGGGCATTGGCTTTATGGATGACCAAGAAGAAAGATAAGGCAAATTAGGAAAAAATAGGCAAAAGAAATGAAAAAAGTAGCTTCTCGCAAAAAATTATTTCTTTTGCCTATTTACTTTTTAATGTTCACTTTTTTAGTCACTGCTTGTAATACCGAAAAACGCACGGAAAAAAAATTGCAGAAAGATACTGCCTCCGTGACGGATTTCGAGGGAAGTTTGGTATTTCAAAATGTGACCCTGGATCAGGCAGATGAGCAGGGACGACCTTTGTGGAAAGTGAAGGCGAAGCAGGCGGTTTACACCAAAGATAAGAAAGCTGCTCGCATCCAAAATCCCAGCGGGGATTTGTTCCAAGATGGAAAAATGGTTATGAAAATTACTGCAAATAGTGGGGAAGTTCAAGAGGATGGTAAAAAAATATTTCTTAAGGGTCAGATTGTTGCCACAGACCCTCGGAATGGGGCAGTTTTAAAGGGGAATGAATTAGAGTGGCGACCGAAGGAAGACCTTTTGATAATGCGTCAAAATCTCGTCGGCACCCATCAACAGATGGAGATTATAGCGAAGGAAGGACGATATTTTAGTCGGTCGCAGCAAATGGAATTATTGGGTCAAATTGTCGCCACATCGAAAGACCCAGCGGTACAAATAAGAACCGAGCATTTAGTGTGGCAAATTCCCCAGCAGATGGTAATTGGCGATCGCCACATCCAGATTGACCGCTACACGGGCAATCGCGTGACAGACCAAGCAGTGGGAGACTCCGGTCAGGTAAACCTGAAAACGAAGACGGCAACGCTGACAAAGAATGTACAGATGACTTCTTTAGAGCCGCCGGTGCAAATCGCTGGGAATTCTGTCACTTGGAACTTAAACACCCAAATGGTTACGTCAGACCAACCCGTGAAAATTGTGCATCGGCAGCAACAAGTGACGCTAACGGGGAACCAGGGTCAGGTGGATCTGAAGGGAAAAGTGGCTCGTCTGGTTGGTGGCGTCCAAGGCGTCGGCAGTCGGAATCAATCCCAACTTTACGCCAATCAGGTGACTTGGAATATTCCGACTGAAGAATTCGATGCCCAAGGCAATGTAATTTATCATCAACAAGTTGACCCGCCGTTGCACCTGACGGGTTCCAGAGCAGTCGGCAAGTTTCAAGGTCAAACGGTTGTTGTCACTGGTGGTGGTGCTAGTGGCAGTGGTAGCAGGGTGGTGACGGAAATTATTCCTTAATCAGCGATAAAGCGTTAGTGGTAGGGCGGGCACAATTGCCCGCTGTAACTAAATTATCGTCGCGCCTGAAAGTCTGAGAGAATTTCATTGCGACTGGCGTCACCGAGAAATCCAGCAATATCAGGTCTACCCGTGCTAGGAAGAATCGCGGCTGGTAGAGTGGGGGCAACGCCCCATCGTTGCACGAGTTTTTGAAGTATTTGGTCTTGCTGTTTTCTGAAGCCATCGACATCGCCACCCCGGTTGATGATGGCAAAGCAAACCAGACCGCGATCGCGTGTCGGCATTACCCCGGCAAGGGCACTTACATCGCGCAGAGTGCCAGTTTTGATAATCGTGCCTGTGGGGATGTGGCGGGATACCATCGTTCCCCGGCGATCGCGTCCCGCTACCGGGAAGAGATCGGCTACCGTCAGCTGATGAGGTTGCAAGTAACTTTCAATCGCCGTCAGCATTCCGCAGACAGCGCGGGGCGAAATGCGATTTTCTACCCCTAACCCAGAGCCATTTACCAGCTGAATTTCCTGTTGGGGGACACCGGCAGAGGTAGCCCCTAACTGAGCGACGGCGGGTGCCCCCCCAAGAGATTTTGCCAGCATCTCCGCCATGTCGTTGTTGCTGTAAATGTTCATTTCCTTGAGGATTTGTGCCAACGACATTGAGCGATGGCGCAACAACAAAATTTGCTTGGGAATTGTAATTGACGAAACTTTGACAGAACCCGCGATCGCGATTTGTGGCTTCGGCGTTCCTGGCGGCATTAAGTTGTATAGATATTGGGCATCTCTGGGCCACGAGGTGGGGTTAAATGCTTGTTTGAACAGCTGACCCGCCAAATAAGGGTGAGATTGATAATTCATGTAAAAATCGCCCACAATCACCAAATTTCCGTTAATGCGGCGGATGCCCCGTTTATTTAAGGCATTACCCAGGGCGATCGCTTCTTCCCATACAAAAAAGGGATCGCCACTGCCATTAATCACCAAATCTCCCTGCAAAACCCCATTTCTCACTGGTCCGGTGGCACCAATTGAGGTTTCAAACTGATGACCCGGACCCCAAGTCTCCAAGGCAGCGGTAGAAGTCGCAATCTTGGTCAAAGAAGCAGCCGGTAAGGGAATATTTCCCTGGTGAGTTGCCAGCGGCATCGACCCCGACTGAATCCACACCCCTTGAGCAGCCGCCCCCATGCCTTTAGCGCTCCAGCCCTTCAAGTATTGCCGCATCGTGTTTTCAGCTACCGGGTCGGTCGCCATCGATAGGGAAAACAAGGGAACGCCCCGCCACGCTATCAGTTGGGCAGTATCTATCTCAGTTGTTTTCACCCCAGCCATAGTCATCCACAGCGCCACCAATCCAGAGCCAAATAATTGCAACATTCCTCACTTTCCTTTATTCGCTAAACAAAGAGCCTGCCGGATGTGCAAGCTACAACAAAGACCAAAGGCGGAAATCGCTTCCGCTAGAATGAAGATATTTTTTCGGGAGTCCGCGTATATGTAAAGCACAGGCAGGAAAAAAAAATGGGTAATGGGTTGAGCGAAAAGGGATAAACTCTCTGCGATCGCCAGTTCCCTATCTTTACCTATTTAGAAGTACCATTTTTTTTCACCCTTCTTTTATTCATCCTTGCTCCGTCCTCTTTCATCCTCCCGGATTGACCCGGTTTCTCCAGGAGTCATCGGGTACTGGTAGAATTTTTAAGGTTTATATCACTTTGAGCAATGGGATCGACTCGCGCACGGATCGCAATTGACGCTATGGGTGGCGACCACGCCCCCGCCGAAATCGTTGCTGGAGCGCTTAGGGCACAGGAAGAATTAGACGTAGAGGTTTTGCTGGTGGGCGATCCTCATCAGATTGAAGCTTCCCTAGGGCAACACACCAGTTCTCATCTTCCTCAAATTGTGCCTTCTGAGGGCACAATTGAAATGCACGAGGAGCCTCTAAGTGGTTTAAAACGCAAGCCCAAGGCTTCGATCAACGTAGCAATGGATTTGGTAAAACAAAAACAAGCCCAAGCAGTGGTCTCAGCGGGTCACTCAGGAGCCGCTATGGCATCGGCTCTGCTGCGACTGGGACGCCTTCGAGGTATCGACCGACCCGCCATTGGGGCAGTTTTGCCAACAATGGTAGCCAGTAAATCGGTGCTAATTCTCGATGTCGGCGCAAATGTCGATTGTCGTCCTAAATTTTTGGAGCAGTTCGCACTGATGGGATCGATTTACAGCCAGTATGTGCTGGGTGTAACCGTTCCCAAAGTGGGGTTGCTCAACATTGGTGAAGAAGAGTGTAAGGGGAACGATTTGGCGGTTCGCACTTACCAAAGGCTGCAAGAGAATTCACAAATTTGCTTTACTGGCAATGCCGAAGGGCGAGATGTCCTGACGGGTAACTTTGATGTGGTCGTTTGCGATGGTTTTGCTGGCAATGTTTTGTTGAAATTTGCTGAAGCGGTTGGTGAGGCGGTATTGCAAATCCTCCAGGAAGAGTTACCTCAAGGACTGCGCGGGCACCTCGGCATGGCTTTGTTGAAACCAAACTTGAGGCGGATTAAGCAGCGGGTAGACCACGCGGAACATGGCGGTTGCTTGTTGTTGGGGGTGGCAGGCATTTGTATTATTAGCCACGGTAGCTCCCAGGCTCCGTCGATTTTTAACGCGATTCGCTTGGCGAAAGAAGCTGTTGATAATCAGGTACTGGAGCGAATTCAGTCTCAAGATATCAGTGCTAAACAATCGGCAATCGGTGAATAGCGGCAAGTATGAAGGATGAAGGGTAAAATGTGACATTCCAGCGTCGATCGTTTAAAATTAATCGATTTAGCTAAAAGCTAAAATGCTGATAGCTGATACCTAAAGACCCCAGCAAGCATGGAGAGCAATGTTGCAACAAACAGGCGTCGGCGTCGCCATTACCGGAAGCGGCTCTGCGATCCCCTCAGTTTCCCTGGATAATCAAGGACTAACTCAGCTGGTAGAAACTTCTGATGATTGGATCGCCAGCCGCACGGGGATTCGTCAGCGGCGGCTGGCGGGTGAGGAGTCCTTAAGTGCGATCGCCACACTCGCGGCACAAAGAGCGATCGCAATGGCTGGGATTGCTCCAGAAGACCTGGATTTAATTATTTTGGCAACCTCAACTGCCGATGATTTGTTTGGGAGTGCCTCATCAATTCAGTTTCAACTGGGAGCATCCAAGGCGGTAGCTTTTGATTTAACAGCAGCTTGCTCTGGATTTGTTTTTGGTCTAGTCACGGCATCGCAGTTTATCCGCACCGGCGTCTATCAAAATGTCTTGCTGATTGGGGCTGATATTCTGTCGCGCTGGGTAGATTGGTCAGATCGGGGAACTTGCGTGTTATTTGGGGATGGTGCCGGTGCCATTGTCATGCAGGCGAGCGATCGCGATCGCTTACTGGGATTTGAACTCCGCAGTGATGGAACCCAGCACAAATCCCTCAACCTAGCCTACACGGCACAGCTCAAAGAACTGGTTCCTGGGATCAACGTCCAAGTTGGCACTTACCACCCCATTACCATGAACGGCAAAGAAGTTTATCGCTTTGCCGTGCAAAAAGTGCCGGAAGTACTGGAAAAAGCCATGTTTCGAGCAAGTATCAGCGTTGAACAAATTGACTGGCTGCTTTTGCATCAAGCCAATCAGCGCATTCTTGATGCCGTCGCCCAACGCTTAAAAATTCCTGCCGAAAAAGTCCTTAGCAATCTTGCTAACTACGGCAATACTTCTGCTGCTTCTATTCCCTTAGCGCTGGACGAAGCAGTGCGAGAAGGCAAAATTAAATCAGGAGATGTTATTGCTACTTCGGGTTTTGGCGCTGGTCTGACGTGGGGCGCAGCGATTTTCCAATGGGGCAGATAAATCAATTTTAGATTTTTAATTTTGCGGAGGTCGGAGTTTCTCCGCCTCCGATAATTTTCGATATGGAATCGGTAATGGGTAATGAAAGTTATGAATGTTAAGGATAAGTTTTGAGGCAAGAAAAAACTTCTTTAATTCAAAACTCAGACGCGATTTATTGCGTCTCTACAACTGAAAACTTTTCCCAATTACTAATCGCCAATTACGAATTACCAATTACCAATGACCAATGACAAAGACCGCATGGGTGTTTCCTGGGCAAGGTTCCCAGGCAATCGGAATGGGAGTAGATTTATTAGACTTGCCAGAGGCGAAGGCTAAATTTGAGCAAGCCGAGCAAATTTTAGGCTGGTCTGTACCAGAAATCTGTCAGAGTCAGGAAGATAAGTTATCCCGCACTCTTTACACCCAGCCCAGCCTGTATGTGGTAGAAAGCATTTTGGCGGATCGAATGCAAGCTAGGGGACACCAACCTAACCTCGTTGCCGGTCACAGCCTGGGAGAATACGTCGCTCTCTACGTCGCCGGTGTCTTTGACTTTGAGGCTGGGTTGCGTCTGGTCAAACGTCGGGCAGAATTTATGGATAGTGCGTCCGATGGCATGATGGCGGCTCTGATTGGGTTCGACCGCGAACAGCTGGAACAACAAATTCAGCAGACCCCAGACGTTGTATTAGCTAACGACAACAATTCCGCTCAAGTCGTTATCTCTGGAACGCCGGAAGCGGTGGAGGCGGTGCTAAGTCAGGTAAAGGTTAAGCGCGTTGTCCGCTTGAATGTGTCAGGAGCCTTTCACTCTCCTTTAATGGCGGAAGCTGCTGCCGAGTTCCAGGCAGTTTTGGAGTCGGTTCCGTTTAATTCTGCCCAAGTGCCAGTGCTGTCAAATGTAGAACCCGTCCCATGTGTGGACGCTGATATTTTAAAAGAGCGCCTCATCCGTCAGATGACAGGTTCGGTGCGGTGGCGAGAAATTTCCCTACAATTGCCGGTACAAGGAATTTCGCAGGTCGTGGAAATTGGCCCAGGGAAAGTTCTCACGGGTTTAATTAAACGCACTTGCCCCGATTTAACATTAGAAAACGTGGGTAGCGTTGCAGAGTTGCCGAACTCAGAATAAACTACGGCGACAGGGAAAGCGAGAGAGTGAGAGAATGGAAAAATTCCCTCCTTCCCCGATCGGACAGGGAACGAGAAAAACCAGACAAGGCGTTTAAAGGTTTACAGCGAGAGTACGGTGGATAGCGAATTGTCTAATCTGGGCAGAAGCCGCGAACCTGTTTCGAGTTTAGTTCTATACCACCTGTTTAAGTGGTCGGTGGTAAGCCCCGTGCTTCATGTTTACCTGCGAGGTCGTATCTATGGGTCTGAACAGGTGCCTCCGATTGGACCGCTTATAGTGGTTAGCAATCATGCCAGTGATTTTGATCCGCCGATTTTGGCCTGCTGCGTGCGGCGACCCGTTGCTTATATGGCGAAAGAAGAACTGTTTCGAGTCCCGGTTTTGAAGCAGGCAATTAAGTTGTATGGTGCTTACCCAGTGAAGCGGGGTTCGGCAGACCGGAGTGCGATTCGTTCGGCGCTGTCTCTTTTAGAGGAAGGATGGGCGGTCGGTGTCTTTTTGCAAGGAACGCGGACGCCAGACGCCCGGATTTCAGACCCTAAGCTGGGTGCGGCGCTGATTGCTGCCAAGGCAAAGGTACCGCTACTGCCCGTTAGTTTGTGGGGTACGGAGGCGATTTTTGAGAAAGGTTCGCTCGTTCCGCGTCCGGTGCCAGTAACGGTGCGAATTGGTCAGGTAATTGACCCTCCTAATTCGACAGACCGGAATGAGTTACAGGCGGTAACGCAAAAATGCGCGACGGCGATTCATACGTTGCACGATTTAGGTCGTTAAGGGATTTCCAAATACAAGATTTTCTTGGCAAAATTGAAACGTTGGGATGATGTACTTCCAGTTACGCTTTCTGTAGGATTAGGTTATGCCACCGCCTGGATATCCTGCTATTGCCTCCTTCAATGAAAAAATGAGTCAATCAGCCGGATTCTGGATTAAATCACCATCCTAAAAAGAAAATGAGCGAACCTTCTGCCAAGTATCTTTTGCAACGACTTAACAATTTGGCGTTGGTTAGATTTTTGCTTTTGGTTGCTTCAGGCTGGGCGTTTGTAAGAATTTTAGCTTACTTTGAAACAGTTATTGTCATTTTTACATTTGCAGCCATTGTCGCTTTTTTGCTGAGTTATCCCGTGCGATCGCTATATCGTTTTTTGCCCCACGGTGTAGCCGTTACTGTAGTCTTTTTTCTAGGCATGATCGTGATTGCTAGTCTTACTATCACAGTTGGCTTAACAGTTGTATCGCAAGGACAACAATTAATTTCTAGTTTAACTGCCTTTTTAAATTCTCTAATTCCTCTGGCTTATCAAATAGAAAAATTTCTTTTAAGATTTAATGTTCAAGTAAATTTGAGCATTATTCAAGAACAATTTCAAAATCAAATCGTCTCATCGCTGGGATTGGGCATTGGTTACAGTTTAACGACTATACAAGTATTTTTTGCTAATTTTCTTAATTTGATATTAATTGCCGTTATTTCTTTTTTCATGCTGCTAGATGGAGAAAAACTTTGGAAGTTTATTCTTAGACTTGTTCCCGCCCATTTACAAAATAGATTTACACTTGTAATTCAACGCAAGTTTCTCGGATTTTTTCGAGGACAGATGATTTTATGTTTATTTCTGACTATTACTACTTTTTTAGTTTTCTTAATTTTAAAGGTACCGTTTCCTTTGCTATTGGCAATTATTGCTGGATTATTCGATCTAATCCCTGGGATTGGAGCTACTTTAGGGGTTGGTATCGTTTTTGTTATTTTATTGTCTCAGAGTGTTTGGTTAGCCGTTCAAGTAGTAGTGGCTTGTATCATAATCCAGCAGGTACAAGACAATTTTATCGCACCTCGGATCATGCAAAATTCGCTTAATATTAATCCAGTTGTCGTATTTCTTGCCTTGCTAGTAGGTGCTAGAGTAGCAGGATTACTCGGAATTTTTATTGCAATTCCGATTACTGGAGTAATTGTCAGTTTATTTGAAATTGACGAAATGAAAGCAGAATCTTAGAGGAATGTCATGAGGAGTAGCAGCTTCTATAAAATAGATTAAAATAAAATTTACTGAAATCAAAAAACTAAAAAATGCAGGGTTTAAGAGCAGAATTAGCAGAATTGATAGATGAGGCTGAGTGGAACTGGCTGATGCCTCATGCGGAACGGGAGGCTGTGGTTATCGTAGTTCCAGAGCTGGACTTGCTGGATGTCGGGGTAGCGATCGCTAATGATGATGTTTCCTCCGTGCAGCACTGGATTGGCGAACAATTGATTTACAAGCCCTCGGAAGCTCAGAAACAAGATTGGAACGACAACAAAAACAAGCGATTCAGCGCTCTGATCGTGTCGCCTTATGTCTTGGTGCAAGAAACGGCAGCGATTCCTGCTTAATCTGATTTGATGACTGACCGAGGGTGGCTCCCGTATAGCCGGTAGTCACCCACAGAATGGCTCTGGCTCCATCACGAATTGATTTCTCAATCGGCTCTGGCGGGTTCCCCGAAGGCACGACGACCGGCTTCAGAGTAATACCCCGACTGCCCAAAACAATCTCTCCAATTACTCTGGCGCGGCGCATATGAAAGTCAGAGGTAATTAAATAGATGCTGGCAATCCCAAGGCTCTGCAACTCATCAACCAGTGTCGTGAAGTTCGTAACCGTATCCATCGCCTGATAGTCCAAATGCAGACGATTAGGGTTAACCCCAGCTTTGGCAAAAACCCGTTTAACGTAGGCTTTGTTAGTGCTACCCGAAGAAACCCAGATGGGCAAATCTGGGTTCTGACGAGCCAATTGAGCTGCCAACTTCTCTCGCTCCAAGGCTGAGGTAGAGCCACCCAAAACTAACATTGCCTGGGGTTTGACCAGGCTTTTTTCAACTTCCTTGTACCCAAACCACAGCGCCACGGGTAGAGCTAGCATTAGTAACCGAGAATATCTACTTTTAGAGCGCGAAGGCTTGGAAAACAAGTTTTTTTGTCGGCTAGAACCAATTTTCAGGGTCATCAATCAATTGAGAAAGCCGTGTTTAGATGGGAAGCGATACGCACGAAGAGCGATCGCTAACTCGTTAAAATTCCCTATCCCAGCTAGCGTCCACGTAGATACACTCCACTGGGCGAGTGACTGTATTAGAGAGTAGCAGACAACGGGACTGGCCAGGCTCGAACCGGCGACCTAGCGCTTAGGAGGCGCTCGCTCTATCCAACTGAGCTACAGCCCCAATTCTAAGGCGATCATAGCAGCCCTTGGGCAGCATTACCCAGCTGAATTTAAGTAGACCGCCAAGTTTCTTCCCAAGGGCCACCGCCTGTTTCCAATCCACATACGGAACTGTGAGCTTTCAGGATAATTTTAGATTTGTCGCCACGCAGTTGGCGCAGTTCCAGGTCAAGTTGACCGTTCATCGTGTCGCGACAACAAAAGATTAAACCCTTTTCCGTAGGGGCACGCAGGAGAGTTCCCGGTAGATTTGTCGTGGCGGTTAACTCAACCTCAAACTCAGAGTTACGGGCTTGCATTTGCCAGCTGCCCCAAGGCTCGATATTCCAACTTACCTTCGAGTTCCACGGTACAAATTCATAAAATTTGCCTCGATAGTGCAAGCCAATCATCGCCACCGATTCCATCCACCACAGCACCCCGCGTCTGCCTCCACCAGCAGTTAAGGCGAAATCGGATTCATCGTCAAAAGACCTATCAGTAAATTGATGTAGGCTGTTAGGAGGGCGTTGCTCTAAATCCCTATTAGGGATTGAAATAGGGATTGAAATGCAATTCAGCCAGAACCATTTTTGAGGAAAAGAGCGCCCCCAATTCTTTTCACCGTAGGCTGGGGCGTTGGTGAAGTCGTAGCGTTGTCCATTCCACTCAATCCAGCCAGTTGCCAGCCCGCGAGCCATCAAAATTTGCCATCCGGGTTCAAAAATGGGGAAAGAAGACAACCATCCGGCTGTTGATTGTTGTGGCTCATTTTGATTCCCCCATCCATCTACGGGTTTAATCTCATACTGCCAACGCGCTTGGGAACCCGTGCCCGGATCGTGTAAAACTCCCTGATGCCAAGTAGCGGTAGCTTGATAGCCATCTTGAACGTGACGCTCAAAAGCCTCTGGGGGAAGGTAGGTGGGTTTGGTTGATAAATCGGTTTTGCCCCAGTGTCCCAAGGCTAAAACGTCCCGCGATGCCCAAAATTTGTTGACATCAGGGAAAGTACGGCAAAGGTAACTATCTTCTGGTCCCAGAATTTGGGCAGCACCGCCGCTGTGGGGTTGATTACCCAAGGGATCTTCGATGGAGTACATGAAAGCAAAGGTATGTCCGCAATCTGGTAAGGTGACGCGGTAGTACCAACCTTCAAAGAATCGCTGGCTGGTGCCGTCCCAGTGGTAGCCACTGTGGGGAGTTTGTAAAGGATTTTGCATCAATTCAAGTTCCTAGTAGAGCGGGCAATGCCCGCCCTACTACTGCTATTTATGTAATCGTCGTGCGTACAGTTTCTGCAGGGTCTTGGGCTTGCAGTGGCTCAGGCGTAGAGGTTTGAATGGTTTCCTCGGCAACTTGAGTCCACTCGGTATGGAAGAAGCCTGCTTTGTCAATGCGCTCGTAGGTGTGGGCACCAAAGTAATCGCGCTGAGCTTGGGTAAGATTTTGCGGTAAGCGATCGCGTCGGTAACTATCGAAGTAATCTAGCGACGCGCTGAATGCCGGGACTGGAATCCCCAGCTTCGCCGACTGCGCCAATACCTCCCGCCAAGCATCCTGGCGATCCAAAATTGTCTGCTTAAACTCAGGAGCCAGTAGCAAATTAGGCAACTCTGGATTTTCCTTGAAAGCAGATTTAATCTTATTCAAGAACCCCGCTCGAATAATACAACCACCCTTCCAAATCCGGGCAGTTTCGCTCAAATTCAGGTCATACGAATAAGCCTTCGACGCCGCACTCAATAGCGCCATCCCTTGAGCGTAAGAGCAAATCTTCGAGCAATAGAGAGCATCCCGGATTTGGTTAATGAAGGTTTTGGTATCTCCCTCATACTTGCCACTAGGACCCGTTAATATCTCCGAAGCCGCCACCCGCTCCTTCTTAAAGGCAGATATGATCCGGGCATTCACCGCCGCCGTCATCGTCGGAATACAGATCCCCAATTCCAACGCACTCTGTACCGTCCAGCGCCCCGTACCTTTCTGTCCAGCCGCATCAAGAATCACATCGACCAGAGGCTGATGAGTGTCGGTATCCCTGTAGTTAAAGATATCCGCTGTAATCTCAATCAAATAAGAATTGAGTTCATCGGTAGTATTCCATTCGGCGAATACTTCGTGTAGTTGCTTAGCGTCTAGTCCCAACGCAGTCTTGAGCAAGTCGTATGCTTCTGCAATCAGCTGCATATCGCCGTACTCAATGCCATTGTGTACCATCTTGACGTAGTGACCGGCACCAGCAGGGCCGATGTAGGTGACACAGGGGCCATCATCCACCTGAGCCGCAATTTTCGTCAAAATTGGCTCCAGATACTCATAGGAGCTTTTCGTGCCTCCCGGCATCAGGCTAGGACCATTTAGCGCTCCTTCTTCACCTCCACTGACGCCCATCCCGATAAATCTGAACCCAGATGGCTCTAATTCGCGGGTGCGGCGAGCGGTATCGTCAAACAAGGAGTTGCCGCCATCAATAATGATGTCACCCTCATCCAGTAACGGTTTGAGCTGGTTAATCACCGCATCTACCGGCGCACCAGCTTTCACCATAATCAGGATTTTGCGGGGGCGTTCTAAGGATTGGACAAAATCTTCAATGGAATAAGCGGCATAGACATTTTTGCCCTGCGCTCGCTCAGCCATAAAGGCATCGGTTTTTTCTGGCGTGCGATTATAGACGGAAATGGGGAACCCATTGCGCTCCACATTCAGCGCCAAGTTCTCGCCCATGACCGCCAAACCAATCACACCAAAGCTCTGCTGTGTCATAAGATTCAATGTTCAACTCTGCAATGCTTTTGAACAGTTGCTTTTCCTTCAGAGTAGCCCGATATCCTGAGAGTTTCCCCTAAAGAAGATATTAAGAGTCGCAAGAGTAGGAAAGCCTCGTTCGCCAAAGAATCATCAAATTGAAACAGCAGATTTAGTTTTTATTTGTATCTAAGTCAACAATCTCTAGCAGAATTGAAACATAGACACAAGTTTTGGAGCATCCCCGAAATGCTGGCATATATCCTAGCGATCGCTGTTGCAGTTGGTAGCTTCGCCCTTTACATGGCGGCTTTCTTTTTCCCCGAAATACACCGGAAGAGTGATTTTATCTGGAGTGGGGTGGGATTGTTCTATGCCCTAGTTTTATGGGTGTGTGCTGGACGCATCACCGGCGGTGTGCTGCTAGGTCAAATCGCTAGCGTAGCCCTAGTCGGTTGGTTAGGTTGGGAAACCCTGACATTACGACGAAGTCTTACCCCCGCAGCGCAGCAGACTGAGATTCCTAGCCCCGAAGCCTTGCAAGAAAAACTGACCAATTTATCCATACCGCAGCGAGTAACAAGTCTATTTGCAAATCTCAAAGACAAAGCTCAGCAGACGGCAAGTAAAGTTACTCAGCGCCAAAGCAAATCGGGCACTGGAACGACCCCACCAGGGGCATCCAAGACGACACCTGCGCCAGCCACCGACACCGGAAAACCCCGTGTCACCGTGCTGGATAACCGGATACTGGATGAAGATGAGGATGAAACGGTGTTATTCAATCAACCACCCGTTTCACCCGCACCCTCTCAGCCCGAAGTGGTATCCATCCCATCTCAAGAAAGTGTCCAAGACAGAGACTTGGATGACTTGGAACCCCCAGCATCTGTAGAAGCAGCGACTACAGGGGAAACAATCACAACAGCACCCTCAGAGTGGGAGGCTAACCCAGAAAACGTGCCCGAACCAGTTCGCCCGAACCCTCCCGACCCCGAACTGGTGGAAGCCGCTCTGGAAGATGCTGAAGAAAAGCATATTCCGGCTTCACCTCCAGAAACTGCCGATTCACAAACGAGTGACTCAGCGAGTGGAACAGAGCAGGCAAATCAGCCGTTAGAAAATCCACCCAACCCAACTTGAAAATCAAGGCTAGGAGGATAATGAACCGCAAAGACGCTGCATAGCGCCAAGGAAAAAGCGGAAGATAGCTGCTTGTTGCATTTTCTGGCTTTGTGTTCTTTGCATCTTTGTGGTTCATTTTTCCCGCCGCAACTTGAAGATATTGCGATTTGTAACCGATAATAATTGAAAGAGGACTCCATCATTTCTCGGCATTAAACTGTGACAGCAACAGGGAACTACAAAGACACCGTTAATCTGCCCAAAACCCAATTTGATATGCGGGCGAACGCTATTAAGCGGGAACCGGAACTGCAAAAATTTTGGGCAGAACAGCAAATTTACGAGCGACTGTCGCAGAACAATCCCGGTGAAATTTTTGTTTTGCATGATGGACCGCCCTACGCCAATGGTTCGCTCCACATTGGTCATGCTTTAAATAAAATCCTTAAGGACATCATCAACCGCTACCAGCTCCTGCAAGGACGCAAGGTTCGCTACGTTCCTGGCTGGGATTGTCACGGCTTGCCGATTGAGTTGAAAGTCCTTCAGCAAATGAAGTCACAAGAGCGGCAAAATCTGACGCCTCTGGATCTGCGCCACAAAGCCAGAGACTTTGCCCTCAAAACAGTAGACGAGCAGCGCCAAAGCTTCAAACGCTACGGCGTCTGGGGCGACTGGGAGCATCCGTATCTGACTTTAAAACCAGAGTATGAAGCCGCTCAAATTGGCGTTTTCGGTCAGATGGTGCTGAAGGGATATATTTATCGCGGCTTGAAACCAGTTCACTGGAGTCCCAGTTCTAAAACGGCGCTGGCTGAGGCAGAGTTGGAGTATCCGGAAGATTCTGAAGGTCGCCCAGCTCACACCTCGCGCAGCGTTTATGCGGCTTTCCCGATGACGAATCTGGGACCAGCTGCGCGATCGCTATTGCAACCATTCTTGCCCGATCTGGGTGTGGCGATTTGGACGACAACTCCTTGGACGATTCCCGCCAACCTAGCGGTGAGCGTGAATCCAGAACTAACCTACGCAGTGGTGGAACTGGAGGCAAATTCTCTCCCGATTTCTACCAAATACCTGTTGGTGGCTGCCGATTTGGTGGAACGGTTGTCAACGACGCTCTCAACGAATCTCACGGTACAAGCTACAGTACCGGGTAAAGATTTGGAACACAGCACTTACCGGCACCCGCTGTTCGACCGCGAGAGTCCGATTGTGATTGGGGGCGATTATGTCACCACCGATTCCGGTACGGGATTGGTTCACACGGCTCCCGGTCATGGGGATGAGGATTACAAGGTCGGTCAACGCTACGGTTTGCCACTGCTGTCGCCAGTAGATGCCGATGGCAACTTCACGCAAGAAGCGGGGCAGTTTGCGGGGTTGAACGTGTTGGGTGATGGAAATCAGGCAGTGATTGACGCGCTAAGAGAAGCGCGATCGCTCTTGAAAGAGGAACCCTACGTTCATAAATATCCTTACGACTGGCGCACCAAGAAGCCAACCATCTATCGAGCCACAGAACAGTGGTTCGCATCAGTGGAGGGATTTAGAGAAGAGGCGCTAAAAGCGATCGCGTCTGTTACCTGGATTCCCGCTCAAGGTGAAAACCGCATCACGGCAATGGTCGCAGAGCGTTCCGATTGGTGTATCTCCCGTCAGCGCAGCTGGGGCGTGCCAATTCCCGTTTTCTACGACCTGGAAACCAACGAACCGCTACTGAACGAGGAAACCATCGCCCACGTCCAGGCAATCATTGCCCAAAAGGGTTCGGATGTCTGGTGGGAAATGCCGGTAGAAGAACTATTGCCAGAAAGTTATCGCCATAACGGTCGCACCTACCGCAAAGGTACCGATACGATGGATGTCTGGTTTGACTCTGGCTCCTCTTGGGCGGCGGTTTTGCAACAGCGCCCAGAATTGCAATATCCAGCGGATATATATCTCGAAGGGTCAGATCAGCACCGGGGTTGGTTCCAGTCGAGTTTGCTCACCAGTGTGGCAACAAACGGCATCGCGCCCTACAAAACCGTCTTGACGCACGGCTTTACCTTGGATGAGCAGGGGCGCAAGATGAGTAAATCGATGGGCAATGTCATCGATCCCTTGATTGTCATCAATGGGGGCAAAAATCAAAAAGAAGAGCCGCCCTACGGTGCTGATGTTTTGCGCCTGTGGGTTTCCTCGGTGGATTATTCTTCGGATGTCCCCATCAGCAAGAACATCCTCAAGCAGATGGGAGATGTTAGAAACAAGATTCGCAATACGGCGCGGTTCTTGCTAGGAAATTTACACGATTTTGACCCGGCTAAAGATACGGTACCTTACGAACAACTGCCGGAACTCGACCGCTATATGTTGCACCGGATGACAGAAGTCTTCGGGGAAGTAACGCAAGCTATGGAGAGTTTCCAGTTCTTCCGCTTTTTCCAGACGGTGCAGAATTTCTGCGTTGTTGACTTGTCTAATTTTTATCTGGATATTGCCAAAGATAGGCTCTACATCAGCGCCCCAGATAGCTTCCGCCGCCGTAGTTGTCAGACAGTTTTGGCGATCGCACTGGAAAATTTAGCACGAGCGATCGCGCCGGTTCTCTGTCATACGGCAGAAGATATCTGGCAATATCTCCCCTATCCCACACCTTACAAATCCGTGTTTGAAGCCGGGTGGGTGAAGTTAGAGGAGCATTGGCACGATCCAAAACTGGCAGGATGGCAACAACTGCGACAAATCCGCACTGAGGTGAATAAGGTGATGGAGCAAGCAAGGGCAGAAAAAATGATTGGATCTTCTCTGGAAGCCAAGGTATTACTTTATGTCCCGAATGCTGAGTTGCGCTCTTTACTGCAACCTTTGAACTTGAACTCAGCCCCCCATCCACCCTTCGGGAAGGCGAAGCGCCTACAGTCCTCAGCACTGGGTAATGGTGTGGATGAGCTGAGATACTTGTTTATCGCCTCACTCGTAGAGCTGGTGGATTCTCCGGAAGCGTTGCAAGGCTTAAAATACAGTTCGCAGACAGCAGCTTTATCGATTGGCGTAGATAAAGCAAACGGGGAAAAATGCGATCGCTGCTGGAACTACTCGGTTCATGTTAGCGAATCTGTCGAGCATCCCCTGTTGTGCGATCGCTGCATTCCCGCCTTAGCTGGTGAATTTTAGTTCACAAAAAACGACCGCCTTTCCCTCCGCCCTGCCATCACCTGCTTTTCGGCTCCCCTCCCTGCTTGCGGGGTGGGGTTAGGGGTGGGGTTCTTTTCTATGAGCAATTAGATGGATTCTTCAACATCCCATCGCGCCTAGAGAGTCAACGCTGATTAAATTTGCCCCAAATGCAGGAACTTTAAGATTTTGAGTAAAACTGGCTAATTTCTTAACAATTTCGCGCTCAAGAACCGGCGACTACAGAGGCAGAAACAATGAAATTATGTTTTTGAGTTTATTTCATCTGCCAAAAGGCATAAAAATTTATTAAGGCAGAAATGAAAATTCTGCTTGTAGCAATATTCATTAAAAAATTATCTTGCAAAAGCGAGTCAGATACAGGTATTGTCGTAGATCGTAGAAACCTGCTAGTGTAAGTTTCACCTAATCAGGGTCTATACCCGTCAGGGAGCATCAGGGAGCCTACCGCCACAATTTCTTTATCTCTTTAACAGTCCAGCAATGGGGTGTTTGACGTGAGTTAACTCTGAAGAATGAAATCCCTGCAACCTCTGTTGGGGCGTGTCTACGTGCCTCTAACAGCTATCCTAACGTGTTCGTTTGCCTTTGCCTTTGGGTCGTTGCCCGTGAGCGCGATTGAGATTTTGAATTCCGCCTCGGCTGCGGGTGACAATCTCCCTCCAGAAGGCGTGAAATCCAATGAAACTTCAGTAACAGCGGGTCAAGCGGCTCTAGAGCTGATCAAAACAGGCGATCGCGCCGCTGCGGAACCGGGCGACACCGTTGTTTATCGCTTGGCGTTGAAAAACACCGGCACAGCCGCCGCCAGCAATATCAGCATCACAGACACCCTGCCTGTGGGCTTACGGTATTTGCCAGAGTCCTTGCAAGCCTCGCTGACAACTGGCACCACTACCGCCCGAATCACTATACAACCCGCGATCGCGTCCAACCGGACAGTCACCTTTAAATTTCCCAAACTCGATCCGAATCAAACTCTGAACGTGGTTTATGCCGCCGTGGTAACGCCAGACGCCATTCGCGGTAACGGTAGAAATCAGGCTCAAGAAACCAGGAGCAACATTGCCAGCCATCAGTTGCGGATTCGACCCGGCATTTTGTCAGATTGCGGCACCCTCATAGGGCGAGTATTTGTCGATAAAAACTTTGACGGCGAACAGCAGCCAGGAGAGCCAGGATTGCCCAATGCCGTAATTTTCATGGATGACGGCAACCGCATCACCACCGATGCCAACGGTTTATTCTCACTCGCCAATGTCATCTCTGGCTATCGCACCGGCACGCTGGATTTAACCAGTCTACCGGGCTACACTCTAGCTCCCAACCAAAAATTTATTGAGCGCAATAGTCAGTCCCGCCTGGTGCAACTCGAACCGGGAGGATTAGTACGGATGAATTTCGGAGTGACACCCACCTATCGGGAGGGCCAGCAGTGATGAACCAGGCAAAAGGCAAAAAGCAGCCGCCAAAAGAAGGGATTTTGACGTATTTCTCGTTCTTTTTACTTTTTACTTTTTATTTCTTACTTCCTCGCTCTGCGAAGGCGAATGAACTGTCTGCACCACCTCAAGGCAAACTGGCAGAAGATTCCGAGTTTGCAATTAAAAATTCCACAACCCTCCCTGCAATCGAGCAGACGGCTGTCCCAGAGACGACACCAGAGAATTCAGAAGTCCTAGACGCAAATTCTGAATTCGCTGTCCAAGATTCAGCAGAAATTCTAGATTTAACTCAAAATACTGTACCGACAGCTTCACCCTTCCCTTCAGTAGAGAAAGCAGTAGGGGCGGCAAAACCAGCAACATCAGCGCCCAGCCTCGTAGCGCCTCAAAATACCGCACCGACGGCTTCACCCCTCCCCGAACTTCGGGAACAGGTTGGGTCAGCCCCTAAGAACTCGACAACGACCGTACCAACCGCCAGCGATGATCTGAGAGCGATCGCTCAAACGAATGCCCAGCAGCCTCCTCGGTTAAACTCAGATGCGATTCTGGCACCTACCGAAGTTCGGATTCTGACCCCTGAAAGTGGAGTACTGGGCGAGCCTTCTACTAACCTCGTCGTCCAGTACCACACCCAAGCTCAGGTACAAGTCAGGGTCAACAAAAAACCACTGGATGCCAAAACACCCACACAGATAGAGCGAGACGAAGCCCAAAACATCATCACTCAGGTTTGGTACAACGTCCCTCTAGAGAAGGGCGAGAACACAATTACAGTGCAAGCGAATAACGGCACGTCGGTAAGTGTCAAGCTAACTGTAAAAAAGACAACTGCCCAAACCTTAGAAATTGCGCCGGTTAGTGATGCCCGGATTCCCGCTGATGGGCGAAGTCTCATGGCCCTGGCGGGGAGAATCACGAATGACAATGGCGAATTAATCCGCGAAGACACAGTCGTAACTTTAACCACTAGCGCCGGTAAGTTTGTCGGTGCTGACGAGGACAAAGATCGAGCCGGATTTCAGGTGATTGCCAGAGGAGGACAATTTACCGCCCAACTGCAATCCAGCTTGGAAGCGCAGAGAGTCCGCATTCGAGCCGCTACAGAGGGTACTAGGTCAGAGGGCATCCGGGTTGGGAAAGACGGCTCACCTACACCGATTAACCAATCCCCAAACTCCAATCCCCTGTCTCCCAATCTGCAACAATATCCAATCCCCTCTAATACTCAATACCCGCCGGTACCTCCGACTGACCACCCAGTCGCTTATACCCAAGACGAAATATCTGCTAACACCCTAGAAACTTATACCCAGGTAGAATTCATCACCAATCTGCGCCCTTCCTTAGTTTCGGGCGTGGTGAATCTGCGGATTGGCCCGTCAGGCACAAATTTCTGGGGACCGCGCCGGGAGTTTCTCAATCCGGATACGATTGACGATGGCACCAATATCGATTTGAGTGCTGCGGTTTTCGCTACGGGTAAGGTGGGGGAGTGGCTGCTGACGGGGGCATATAATAGCGCTCGTCCGCTCAATCAAACTTGCGATGGCATCACCACCCTGTTCCGGGGACCGCAATTCTGCGAGCAACAATATCCGGTCTATGGGGATAGCTCCACTGTTGATTATCTAACCCCTTCAAAAGACAGCTTGTATTTCCGTCTGGAACGCACTTCCCCTGTTTTTGGTGCCGAACCAGACTACGTGATGTGGGGAGATTACAGCACTACCGAATTCGCCCGCGCCTCCCAGCTATTTAGCGCCACTTCTCGGCAGTTACACGGGTTTAAGGGCAACTATAACCTGGGCAATCTGCAAATCACTGCTCTCTATAGCCCGGATGTCGAGGGATTTCAGAGAGATACTGTTGCTCCTAATGGCACCAGTGGCTATTACTTTTTGTCGCGTCGGCTGCTGATTCCGGGTAGTGAGAGTGTTTTCTTAGAAACAGAAGAAATTAATCGTCCGGGAACGGTGACATCGCGCAAACCCCTGGTTCGCGGGCCTGACTACGAAATTGACTACGACCGGGGGACGCTGCTATTTCGTCGTCCCATCTTCGCGACGCGATTTGACCCGTTTGGCGTGACTCAGGTGCAGCGAATTGTGGTCACTTATCAGCATGAAGGTGTTGATAGCGAAGAGACAAATATTTATGCGGGGCGGGCGCAGTATAACTTTTCGCAAGAGTTGAGTCGCCAAGCCTGGGTTGGAGCTAGCTATTTCCGGCAAGATGAGGGGTTGCAGGATTTTGAGCTATTGGGTGTAGATTTCCTGTTCCCACTAGGGAATAGCGGTCAAATTGTGGGGGAATATGCCCGCTCAGCGCATAATTCTCCTTTTAATGGGGATGTGAACGGCAATGCTTATCGACTGGAAGCGTATGGAGCTTTAGCTAAGAGTATTCTCGCCCGCGCTTATTACCGTTCTGTGGAAGAAAATTTTTCTAATAATGCGACGACCAGTTTTACGCCCGGTCAGACGAGATACGGCGCGAACGTTGCCGCCCAACTCTTCAAAACCACGCTGCTAACTGCTAGCTACGACCACGAGGTGAATTTCGGGACTGCGCCCTTAGAGCGGGTTAACTTTTTCGATATTTTTAACCCTCAACCCCAACCTACACCTGGAGAGAGAGTCGATAATTCTCTGACCACGATTCGCGCTGGAGTTCTGCAAAAGTTTGGGGCTTCAGACCTCAGCTTAGAATACGTCAATCGCTCTCGCGACGACCGGATTGGCGACACCTTTGATAGCTCCGCCAGCCAAATTGTCTCTCGCCTGAATGTTGCCTTAAGTGATGCGCTGACGTTTCGGGCACAAAATGAACTGAATTTGGGTAATAGCGGCGACGCCCTTTATCCCGACCGTACCACTTTCGGGCTGGACTGGGCAGCGCTCCCTGGCGTTACTATGCGACTTGCCCACCAATTTGCAGACACCAGGGTATTTGGTCGCAATTCCATCACTAGCCTAGACACGCTGGTAGAGCAGAAGTTGGGCGAAAACACTGCTATCAGTGGGCGCTACTCAATCATCAGCGGCTTCAACAGCATCACGGGGCAGGGGGCGGTCGGTCTAAACCACCGGATTGTGCTTGCCCCAGGATTGCGAGTTCATCTAGGTTACGAGCATATCTTTAGCAACCTGTTTAGCCGTACTGCTGCTGGGCCGCGATTTGAACAGCCCTACGCCACGGGGCAGAGTGCCTCTGCCTTAGGACTCAGCGGTGGCGATGCCTATAGTGTTGGGGTGGAATATACTGACAATCCCAATTTCCAAGCATCTGCCCGCTTCGAGCATCGTAATGGCTCTGGTGGCAGTAACACTGTGATTTCTGGCACTGCTGCCGGTAAACTTTCTCCCGCCCTGACTGCCTTGGTGCGTTATCAACAAGCCAGTGCTTCTAACCAGTTGTTATACGCCTTGGGAGACACGATGAATGTCAAGCTGGGCATGGCTTATCGCAATCCCAACTCTGACAAGTGGAACGGCTTGTTGAGTTATGAATATCGCCGCAACCCCTCGACGATTCCAGAGACATTGCTGCTGGGCAGTGGCACGGGTTACAGAGATCACATCATCGCTGCTGAGGCGATTTATGCTCCTTCCTGGCAGTGGGAATTTTATGGCAAGTATGCCATGCGGAACAGCACCACCGATTTAGCCAATAACTTCAGCAACTCTTCGACTGTATTTCTGGCACAGTTGCGGACGACGTACCGGCTGGGATATCGCTGGGATGTGGCGGGGGAAGCTCGCTGGATTGGGCAACCCGACACGGATTTTAATGAAACAGGCTTCGCTCTAGAGGCGGGTTATTATGTGACGCCAGACTTGCGAGCTTCGCTGGGATATAGCTTTGGCAGTGTAGATGACCGCGATTTTAGCGGCTATCGGTCGGAGGGTGGCGTTTATTTTGGCTTAACGCTGAAGGTAAATGAACTATTCGGCGGCTTCGGGCGACAAAAAGTGTCACCGCCTCAGCAGCAAGAATCCCAGGTGCAACCAGTAGCGGTAGAGAGGTAATGGGGAATGGGAAATGGGTAATTGGTAATGGGTAATCGGTAAAGAATGACCAATTATCAATCACTAATAACTAATCATTAATGACTACAGATGAACGCTAAAAAATTTCTCCTTTTACCTTTCGTTTTTTTACTGTTGCCTTTTTCTGCAACTGCTCAGACAGAAAATTTAAAAGTCGTTGTTAATAGCAACCAGGATGGAGCAGTTAATCCAGATGATGCCTTGACGCTGCGGGAAGCGATTGAGATTGTCAATGGTACATTACCTTTAGATCGTCTCAGTCGTGCCGAACAAAGCCTGGTTTCAAGTAATGTTGGTACGACGCTGATTGCTTTTAATTTGCCGCCAACAGATACCACCATCCGCCTCGTTGATGTGTTGCCACCATTGGCTCGTCCGGGATTAATCGTCGATGGTACAACTCAACCAGGGTATGATGCCGAAGAGACTGCAACTGTCGAGATTGCAATTCCGATTCCGGTAGTGACAATTACTCCCGCCGCTTCTCAAGAAGTCTTCCGTGGCTTAACAGTTGTTGCTGATGGGGTGACAATTCGCGGATTAAGCCTCTACGGTTTTACCTCCCGCCATCGCGCCACTGCTACCTTGCCACCCGCAGATATTTTTATCGATAATCCTCAGTCTGCTGCGATTAGGGGAGCCGCGAATGGTCAAAAGTTAACGGAGAATCGGGAAGGCAAACCATCACCCATTTCCAATTCCCCAAAAAATGTAGTAATTGAAAACAACTGGTTAGGGATTCCGCCCGATCAAAGTGTGCCGCAGCAAACTTCGGCATTTGGGGTATTTGTATTTAACAGCTTGGGGACAACTATCCAACGAAACCGGATTGCTAACCACGATGGCAGCGGGATTATTACCTCTGTCCAAGCTGAGAATTTGCAGGTGACAGAAAACATTATTGTTGGCAACGGGATTGCTGGAATGCCCGATGCGATTCGCTTAGAAGGAATGATTGATAAGACGCAGGTTAGCGCCAACTTGATTTGCGGCAACGATGGCAGTGGCGTCTTTTTATTTAAACCCCAAGGTGCGGCGCAGATTAATAATAACCGAATTGTTTATAACGGTCGTCGCTTGCGTCGGGCAGCAGTTTACCTGATGGGGAACGATCACCAGGTGATCGAGAACCAAATCGGTCATCAAACAGGACCGGGTGTAGTGGTTGCATCTTATCCCAAGAGCGATCGCAATATCATTCAATCCAATCGCTTCTTCAATTTAGTCGGTTTGAGCATTGACTTAATCGCTCAACAAAATACGGGTGTCCAAGATTACCAACGAGGAGATGGTCCAAATCCTCCCCGGAATTCGCCCAATCGTCGCTTGGATACGGCTAACTCAGCGATTAATGCCCCCCAGTTCATTAGCCGCGAATTTTTTGTAGTGGGTAATAAAACGAATCTGTATGGAACTGCCGATCCGGGTTCTCAGGTGACAATTTATCGAGTGGAGGAAAATACCGAGACGCCCTATGGTGCTTTAAGGGAACCGCTGACAACGGTTACAGCGGATGACCGGGGAAAATTTAGCCTCACGCTCGATATCAATAATTTGGTACCGGGAGATAGAGTCAGCGCGATCGCGACAAATCCCAAGTATGGTACCTCCGAACCCGCCACGAATGCCTTAATTTCATCAATAGTCGGTGGTAAACAACCACAGACAACGAATAACCCAGAACCATCGACAATTCCTGAATGTACCACCGCACCCGATCCGCCAGTAGTACAGGTGCCGCCGGAAGAACCGCCGCCAGAACCCATCCGCATCCAGGTGCCAACTAACGTCCACTTTGCCCTCGACAAAGCCACGATTAGCCCAGAAAGTGCCAGAGTTCTCGATCGAATTGCCGAAGTTTTACAAGCAAATCCCCCTATCGTGATTGAGCTTCGGGGTCACACCGACCCCCGTGCCAGCGATGCTTATAATCTTGACTTATCAAATCGGCGAGCGATCGCAGTGAGAAATTATTTACTGCGTCAAGGCATTGCCCCAGAACGCATGACAATTCGCGCCTTGGGTGAATCTCAACCGCGAGTAACTGGAAGAAATCGTCTGGATTATGCCCGTAATCGTCGGGTCGAATTTATCTTCAAAGATGCTAGAGGTCTAGAACTCTTTGTCCAAGAAGAAGATTTGCAGTTGGAGTAGGAATCGTTACCAATCCATCTCTCTTCCGCCATCAACCCGTTATCTGTTCCCTCCCATCTTGATGTCTTCACCCCTAGCGAGAGAAAGCAGAGTGAGTTCGCCGTTAAAATCCCAAAACTTGGAAAAAATTAGCGCTTCCGCTAGCCGCTGGAGTTGTCGCTTCGGCAGCCTTGCCCTATCCATCTGTGCGATTAGCTGTTGGACTCAAGCGGCATCGGCTGAAGGCAGTCGGGAACTGACCAACAACACTGGCGATCGCCCCTTCTTGGAATATCGAAACGATACGACGGGAGGTATTGCACGTCGAACCACAATTAGGGTTTTCGCTAAACAAGGCGAGACGATTAATCTTGGCTCCAGTGCTATGGCTTACGGTCTTGGGGGTGGTCAGGGCAATATCCGGTTTCGGCAACCGAATGGTTCTCAGTCTCAGTGTAGTGTCTCGGCTCCCGGAACTGGTTTTATTCCTAACCGTGCCGCAGAAAAAGCTGGTTCTGGAGTTGGCTACGCCCCCTGCACAATTAACGTCGCATCTGGTCAAGATGGCGTCTGGGAAATTGACTTCATCAGTCCAATTTCCGCTAGTACTACTGACCCACCTGCCATCAATGCTGATGCTGACTGGAATCAACCCAAGAATGTCAGTTACGTCAGCGCTTGGGATGTCACGGTGCGGAGTAGTAGTGGTGAAGCTATTCCTGGTCGCGCCTACGCTAATTATTTGCCGTTGAACATGGGAGGCATTGGGCGAAGTCTCCAATCCCAAGCTTTTGTTCTGACCAGGGAAGGCTATCAGTACCTAATCAAACTAAAGGGTCTCGACCCCTTTGGATTTATCTTCTTTGCTAATAACAAAGGTTTTACAGCCAATCCAAACGGCGATCCCGTTTACAAATCTGTTCTACTGGCAGGAAGTAATATATACAACCCGGATCAGCCAGATTTTGGGACGGATGTTACTTATAAAATTTTCTTTAATAAGCCCAACAATGACCTGCCACTATCTGCACCTATAAATCCAGCTAGTGCGCCTCAAGCGACTCCTAATTCCGTTTGGCTGCTGACGCCAGCCGTTGCACCCCCAACTCCCACTGATTTTAAATTTAAGGGCACAGAAGGGACTGACGGGCAAGCGGGTACGACTACGCCATTGGGAGGTAATTTTAGCTTTAACACCCCGGCATCGGGCAGTTATCAGATTATTCTCGATCTCAACCAAGACAAGATATACGGCAATGCAAACGATCGCGTACTCGTAGGAACCGCAGATGTTGGGTTAAACACTGTACCTTGGGATGGCTTAGATGCGAATGAAGCGACTATCCCTGCTAGTAGTATCGCTTACGGCGCACAAATCTTACTCAGTGCGGGTGAAATTCATTTTCCATTGCTAGATCCTGAAAACAACCCAGGTGGTCTAATCATCCAACGACTCAATGAGCCAGCTTCGGCAACGTTACCGACTCCCAATCCGTTTACCGTTTACTATAACGACAAGCCTTTAATACCACAGAATCAACAGCCTCCCCCCGAAGCACCCGACCCATTGGATGCTCTAGGAGGAATTTCCAGTAGCAATGGTGCTCATGTGTTTCCAGGCTCTAGTGAGCAAGGTTTTGGTAATAACAGAGGTATTGATACCTGGACGTATTACCCATCTACACTCACCGACCTTGCTCAAGGCATCACCATATCAGAAGCCGATTTGCAGATTCAAAAAACGCTGGTGACGAACCCAGTGGTTGCAGGCAGCCCTGTCACCTACACTCTCGCCGTTACAAACAACGGCCCTTCTAATGTAACTGGAGCAACGGTGACAGACAACGTCCCATCTCAAATTACTGGAGTCACTTGGACTTGCGCCATTACTACGGGGACTGGTAGTTGCGGACAAGCTAGCGGTACGGGAAATGCTATTAATACTACAGTCAATCTCAACAACGCAGCTGTTGCTACCTATACCGTAACAGGTGCCATCTCTCCCATCGCTCCATCTGAGCCATTGAGCAACACGGCAACGGTTACGCGACCGAATGATGTGACCGACCCCAATCCCAACAACAACACATCAAGCACTACGACTACCATTCAACCTAACCCAGTTACGCCTACTGGCATCAAATCAGTTCGTCTAACCACAGATGCAGATGCTAGCGGCTCTGTGACGACTGGAGATACGGTTGAATTTACAATTATTTATGTCAATAATTCCCCTACCTCTGTCACTAACTTCCTAGCGACCGACAGCATTGATACCAGTAAATTGAGCTTTGTTGCTGGCAGTTATAGCTTTACAGCCTCCGGTACGGGGACAACGGTGACACAGAATCCCAACTACAACGGTACAACTGACCCGAACCTTACCAACTCGACAACCTTGGGAACGTTGAGTGGAAATGGTGGTCGGGTGGTCATCAAGTTCCAGACAATTATTACGGCGGCTGCTGGCGTGCAGATTAGCAACCAAGCTGTTGCCACATCCACAGGTGGCACCGTTAACTCGTCGGTTACAGATGCCATTCAAGGGAATGGCGACTTGCCTCAAATTGTAGATGACGGAATTGATCAAGGGAACCTTCCGAATACTGGGGATGATGACCCGACTGTGCTAATTGTCGCTTCACCTGGGCGATCGAGTTTGCGTTTGGTAAAGCGAATTACATCTGTGACTAGAAACGGTGCGCCGCTGAGTGGGATTAACTTCAATAGTTTTGTAGATGACCCAAATAGCGACAATGACAATGCATCTGGCTGGTCGCAACTGTCGCCGGTGGGAGTTCCTAATATAGCGGCTGAAACAGCTTTGAGAAGCGGCGACGAAGTCGAGTACACCATTTATTTTCTCTCTGATGGCACGGCTCCCGCCAACAATGTCAGATTCTGCGATCCAATTCCCACAGGGACATCGTTTATCGCCGACAGTTTTGGTTCGGGTACGGGAATTTCGGTGAATCGCGTTGGGACAATTGCTTCCCGGACTAACGTTTCAGATGCAGATGAAGGGACATTTTTCTCGCCGCTTGCTCCTTTGCCTGCGGGAAATGCTTGCTCTAACCAAAATAATGCTGATGGGGCAGTAATTGTGAATCTGGGTAATATTTCTAATGCAACGAGTAGCAACTATGGTTTTACCCGCTTCCGCGTCAAAATTAACTGATGTGTACTGGCTATGTTTTTACAAGCTTGAGGGTGTTTTAACCTAGTTGATTTAACAACAGTACAAATGAGAAAAAAGTATGACAAAACACCCACTTCCCCAACTAGCTCCATGTTTTTATATGTAACGACAGATGCAACTGCTTTTAGAACAAATTGGCGTTTTGATTGCTTGAACGCTCCTCGGCGCAGCTGACTCGTTCGGCAGAATAAAATAATCACTTTTTGCGATGATTGTCAAGTATTTAAACTAAAGGGAGCAGAGAAGGCGATCGCGCGACTGCCTTCTCTGTTTAAACACACATCAACCTATAGAGATATCTACGCCATTAATGCAATAATTCTGTATTTCCAAGTAATTTCTTCTTAAAAACTATAATTATGCAGACGTTATTCAAGCACTCTCAGGAAGCGCAAGGACGGAAAATAGAGGATAAAAGAAACTTCTCTTCCTTATATGACCCTCTTTCATTTCTCTTCCCAAGCATCACTTTAGTTGCAACTTTAGTCTGTTACTCTACTTGTGCCCAAGCTCAAACAACTCTGCCATCTACACCAGGACTCAACTTTCAAACAAGTGGCCGATCTCGCGGTCCTGGTGTTGGGGACTGGTACACCACCGCAACCAGCGCCAGCACCGATAGGGTTCACCGCTTCTTTATCAGCATTACCGAAGCTGATATAGCCGCAGCAGGTCCCGGAGGCATTGTTATTAGTGTCAATGACGCAGAGAGTAACGGGACACTACCAGATGAAGTAAGTGGCACACCTGACCCCACCCGCTTTGAGTTATTTGGTCCGACTGGGGCACTACCGATCAACAGTCAAACAGTACCATCAGGCTCAGCCAATGGCACAACCGTCACCTTTCCAGCCATAACCACACCTGGCATCTACCAGGTTACGAGCGTGACGGGTGCAGGCCCAATCTCTGGGAATTTCACGGCGACTCTGAATAACGATGATAATGGCTTTTCTATTGTTGTCCCTATTTCCGAAGTGCTAATTGGTCAGTTTCAAGGCACTTTCCAGAAGGACGCGGGTGCCACTCAAAACCTTCCATTCTTTTTTCTGGTTGGACCTGGAACTAACAGCCTGTTTTTGCGAAACTTTGACCTGGATAGTAATGGAAATATAGGGATAAGTTATATCCGCCCAAATGGTGCAACTACGGCAGGTACTGTATCAGACGGTGGTATTTGGAATAGTGTCGGCGGCGATTTGAACAACGGGGGAGATACAATCGCCTCATTAAATGCGATCGCTGATGCTGGAAGGTGGGGGCTGACAATCACAAATTTCAATATTAATAACCAAAGTCTTCTTGAAGCGAATAATGGCAATGGAAGCCGTCTGCCTCTATTCGATCAGCCTCCCCAAAAAGCAGGTAACTTCACAATTACGCAAAACACTACACTGGCAACCACAATTGGCAACGAAGTTTGTCACCCGTTTACGGTTACAAATAACTTTTTTACCACTGATATTATTAACCTAACGCTTTCAGGCACCGATCCGAAGTACACGGTGCAATTGCGAAATGCTGCCGGTACGACTGTTCTTCCAGATACCGATGGCGATGGAAATTTGGACACGGGAATTTTGCAGCCAGGAGAAAGCAAAGTTTTTACTTTGTGTGTAACTCCTAATCCTGGGGCACCTCCTCAGGATGTTACAAGAATTAGTGGAGTTTCTTTTATAGATCAAAAGGTACGCCAGCAAGCTGGTAATGAACCGCCGACTCCACAATTTGTTGATAAAACTACGACTATTCCCACTCCACCCGTCGTCACTGGTACAAAATCCGTTGCTCTGGCAACAGATGCAGATGGGACGAGTTCGGTGACACCGGGCGATCGCGTCCGCTATACAATTATCTATACAAATACGGGGTCGGGTGCCGCCAACGAGTTCCAAATTACAGACGCCTTACCTACTGGACTGACCCTGGCTGCAACACCCACCGTCACTGTTGCTGGAACGGGCACCAGTGCCGCTGTTAATCCAGCTTATAACGGTGCTGGAACCAATACCTTACTAGCTGCTGGAGCCGTCTTAGCACCTAATGGCACTATCACCGTTACCGTGGATGCTACCGTTGGCAGTGGAGTGACTGGCAACTTATTCAACCAAGCTACTGCCACTTCTCCTACCCCTGGCTTCCCACCCGGAGGAGTCCCCACCGATGCTAATACTCCATCAGGCAGCATTAGCCAAACGCCCTACGGCGATACTGGCCCTGCCGACAAGACTGGATTGACCATTGGCTTAGTCCCCGTCCCTGTCCCTACCGCCACTAAATCCGTCCGCTTTGTGAGTGACAACGATGGCACAACCACACTTACCATCGGTGATGACGTTCAATACACCATCATTGTTAGCAATCCCACATCCAGTCTGATTAATGACTTAGTCATCAGCGACGTTATTCCCACACAGTTGCTGGTGCTGCGGAATACCGTTACTGTAGACGCTGGTTTTGCCCTTGCCGCTAGTCTCCCTGGCAGTAACTTCAACGGTACGGGCACTCCTGTGCCTTTCACCCAACCAGGAACCCTAGCCCCTGGTGCCACCGTTACTCTCAAGTTTAACGCCCGTCTCAGACCAGGGGCGGCTAATCCGATTACTAACCAAGGGAGAGTGAACTTTGCCGGAGATAATGGCAATCCTATACTCACAGATGCCAGTGACTCTACAAACCCCACGCAACCTGGTTCTGGAACTAATCCGGGCTATCCCAGTAATATTGGTTCTGGCGGCAATGTGAACCAACCCAATCAAAGCGGTGCTGACCCCAACATTCTTAACTTTGTCAATCCTGTCTCACCCAGCGGTTCCAAATCTGTCCGTCTGTTTACCGATACTGATAGCAGTGGTACTGTCACGACAGGTGATGTAATTGAATACACCATCACCTACATCAACACCACTCCCAATATTGTTGTCAACAACTTCCTGGCCACTGACAGCATCGACACCAGCAAGTTGAGTTTTGTCCCAGGGAGTTATAGCTTTACGTCTTCTGGAACTGGGACAACAATTACGGGGAACTCTAGCTACAACGGTACCACCGACACGAACCTTACCAATCCCACCACTAAAGGTCAACTAAGTGCAGGTGGTGGCAAGGTGACGATCAAGTTCCGTGCTACGGTGACGGCGACGACTGGCGTGCAGATTATCAACCAAGCTAGAGCCACATCGACAGGTGGAACGGTCAATAACTCTGTGACAGATGGGGTTGCAGGATCTAATGACTTGCCGCAGGAGTTGGATGATGGGATTAATCAGGGCAACCTGGGAGATACTGGGGATGATGACCCAACTGTGGTAAGTGTCGTTGCTTCTGGAGTACCGCGTCTGCGTTTGGTGAAGCGAATTACCAATGCAACGAGAAATGGCGTTCCGATTAGCGGGATTAATTTTGGTAGCTTTGTAAATAACCAAAATGACCCGAATGATGATGCTTCGGGCTTTTCTCAACTGTCGCCAGTGGGCGTGAGTAAGTTAGGATCAGAAACGCCTTTGGCAAGCGGTGATGAGGTGGACTACACTATCTATTTCCTATCTGATGGAACTGCCCCAGTCAACAACGTCAGATTCTGCGATGCGATTCCATCGGGGACAACGTTTATCGCCGATAGTTTTGGGTCAGGTAGCGGGATTTCGGTGAATCAAGCAGGAACAGTGACTGCCAAAACGAATACTTCAGATACAGATGCTGGGACATTTTTCTCGCCGCTAGCTCCATTACCTACGGGGAACGCTTGCTCTAACCAAACCAATCCCGACGGGGCAGTTATCCTAAATTTAGGCACTGTTTCTAATACGGCTGGTAGTAATTTTGGCTTTATCCGTTTCCGGGTCAAAATCAACTAATGAGTTATTAGTTATTAGTCATTACTTGTTAGTTCCGCGTCAGTTGCGGCGTTGGCACATTCATTGTTTAAGCTAATGACAAATAACTAAACTAATGACTAATGACTGATGACAAGCGATATCTAATTTTTTACAAGCCTTATGGCGTCTTGACTCAGTTTACGGACAACAGTCCAACTGAGCAGAAACGCAGCACGCTGAAAGATTACATCCTTGTTCCCTCGGTTTATCCGGTGGGTCGATTAGATTGGGATAGTGAAGGATTGCTGCTGTTGACGAATGATGGGCAAATGCAGCATCGCTTGAGCAATCCTCGCTTTGGACATCCCCGGACTTATTGGGTGCAGGTGGAACGGATTCCGGATGAAGAGGCGCAAAGACGTTTGCGCGAAGGCGTGGTGATTCAAGATTACCGGACGCGACAGGCTTTGGCGCAGTTATTACCCGATGAACCACTGCTACCGCCTCGCAATCCACCGATTCGCTTTCGCAAGAATGTGCCGACAGCATGGCTGGAGATGACTTTGACGGAGGGTCGGAACCGGCAGGTGCGGCGGATGACGGCGGCGGTAGGGTTTCCGACGCTGCGGCTGGTGCGAGTTGCTCTAGCTCACCTGCATCTTGTGGGTCTGGAACCCGGACAGTGGCGCGATCTAACTCCAATTGAGTTAGAACTATTAAAGAAGCTGTGTCAAACTGATGCTAGTCGCATAAATAGTTACGAGTGGCGATCGCTCGGTGGATAGCGATCGCGTAGTGTAGACGTAGCACGAATCATTGAGGGTGCAAGACGTGCGTATGGCTTCCCCGTCTGCTAACGCTGACCTTAAGACTTCTACCTGTCGAAGTTGGAAGCTTCGATTGTGACGTGGCAAACTAGATCGCAGTTACTTTGTCTCCCTTAAATCAAAATACCACACGGGAATCGAGGAAGTTCCGCCATGCTTGTCTGTCCCCAGTGTCAGTTTGAAAATCCCAATACCAACAAGTTTTGTCAAAAATGTGGAACTTCCCTAACCCACAAAGTTTGTTCTGAATGCACAACTCAAGTGCCATTCAATCTCGTAAATTGTCCCAATTGTGGTGCCACGACGGGAACGGTGTGGTGGGCGATTCTCTCGAAAGATTCAAACTCGCAACTCGCCGCAGTCGCCTCTCCCACGCTTGGGTCGGAAGCAGCAACAGCTGATTCTAGCGAGAATATGGGAGTTGCAGATATCGACCTGGCTGAAACAACACAGCCGGTAACGGCTGCGGCTTCAGACGCGGCTACAATGCCAGCAGACGTTGCATCTGAGCCAGACGGGGCAACTGTACCCTTGCCGACCGCTTCAGGGGTCGAGGAGTTGCAGGCAACCTCTGTACCAGAGGAAAACACTTTGTCAGCAGATTCTCAAGCTTCTGCCATGTCACCATCCGCTTCTGTCTCATCAACAGATGTCGAGACTCCAATGGCGGAGAACGAATTAATCGCCTCAAGTTCGGCTGCGGAGACTTCGACAGAGACAACCCGTGAAAATAGCAGTAGTGGGGACATCCAAGTAACACCACAGGTTGTATATTTAGACCCCCAGCAGCGTTATCAATTGCTAGACTCTCTGCCAAGCAATGCGGACAGCGCTGAGGTGATGGTGAGAGTTTTAGACTGCCAGCCGTTCCAAAAAGCTCCGCTGACAGCCATCATGGAGCAACTACAAGGTGCTGAAGCAGTAAATGCGGCGAGTAACTCAGAAACGATGTCTGCTGCGGCCCAATCGGTCAAAAACCGGACTTTTATTGACCAGACTCTAAATGTAAACTCGTTAGCCGCCAAAAGTATTCCCAACATTGCCCAAGCATATTTGGATTTACAGAATAAGTTGTACCCGACCCTGCCAGCTATTCACGATGCATGGCAGCAGGACCGAACTTCCGTTTTGCTGCTAGAAGACCGTTCCCAGTGGCCTTTGCTCAATGACCTGAGCAATTATGCTCAAATTCCGCTGTTGCAGATTTTGTACTGGCTAGATGAAATGGCAAAATTGTGGGTAGCGCTAGAACCCTGGCAGATGCGTCAGAGTCTGCTGGAGTTATCAAATCTGCGCGTGGATGAGGATCAAACACTGTGCCTGCAACGCTTGTATAGAGAGCCAGCCAACGCAACGCTGTCACTGCAAAATTTGGGGCAAGTGTGGCAAGGATTATTTGACCTATCAGGGCGATCGCAATTAGATTCTCTGGATCAACTCTTGGGCAATCTGCAAAGCGGGAAGATTCAAACCCCCTTAGACCTGCAATCGCAGCTAAAGGCGATCGCTCAAGAACAAGAAGATTCTCAACCCTCCAAAACTCGGATTCAGCCACCCCTCACCTCAGAGGATTCCATCCCTGACACCAGCGAGGGCGATGATATGCCCACGATCATCCTGCCGATGCAGTTGCTCAGTCTCGACGATGCTGGTTGCACGGATATCGGGCGGCAACGGGAACACAATGAGGACAACTTCGGCATTAACACGGAAGTTAAAAAGCAGGAAACTCCATTAGGTCGAACCGTCCAAGCACGGGGGATCTATATTCTCTGCGACGGCATGGGAGGACACGCTGGGGGCGAAGTGGCAAGTGTGATGGCGGTGGATACTGTCAGGCGCTATTTCCAAGACAATTGGCAAAACCATTTACCAACAGAAGACCGCATTCGGGAGGCAGTGCTTTTAGCCAATAAAGCAATTTTTGATATTAACCAACACCACGAACGTTCTGGCCCTGGACGAATGGGGACTACCCTCGTCATGGTTTTGATTGAGGATACTAAGGTAGCGATCGCTCATGTCGGGGATAGTCGCCTGTATCGTCTCAGCCGTAAACGAGGTTTAGAACAAATTACTATCGATCACGAAGTCGGTCAACGGGAAATCCAGCGAGGGGTAGAACCTTCAGTTGCCTACTCCCGCCCCGATGCCTACCAGCTAACCCAAGCTTTGGGACCGCGAGACGAGAATTTTGTCCGTCCTGATATCCAATTTTTGGAACTCAATGAAGATACTTTACTGCTTTTGTGTTCCGATGGTTTATCAGACAATGACCTCATAGAAACTCACTGGCAAACTCACCTTTTGCCTCTGTTGAGTTCTAGAGCCAACCTGGATCAGGGTCTTTTGCAACTCATTGACCTCGCCAATCAGCACAACGGTCACGATAACATCACAGCAGTGGTTATCCGCGCGAAAGTGCGACCCAACCTGGATCAACATCAGATGTTTTAAAAGTTTTGAATTTTGAGTTTTGAGTTTTGAATTCAAACTTAAAACTCAAAACTCAAAACTAATAACTCAAAACTATTATGGTTACGCTGACCCTTCTCGATCCATCGTCTACCTCTCCGCAGCAGTGGAACTTCCCAAGAGCATCCACGATTCGGATTGGTCGCGCCCCTGATAATGACGTAGTTCTTAACGATGGTATGGTTTCCAGGCACCATCTGGAACTTCGGAGAGTAGGCAACTCATCCAGTAGCAACGGAGGCACCCCATCCGTGCAATGGTTGCTGGTCAATCAAGGCACGAATGGCACCTTTGTCAATGGCATCTTGGTTTCCCAGGGAGTGGTATCGGATGATTCCCTCATCCAGCTGGCGCGAGGAGGGCCGGTACTGAAATTCCAAAGCAGCCAAGAGGAGCCAGCAACTCTCTCTCAGAAGCCCGGAGAAAGGGCACACAGTAGTCCGCTCCCACAGCCAGCAGCCAGTTCTGAAGCAGCTTGTTCTCACGCCGGAAATCCGCTGGGTAACTTGTTCTGCATCCACTGCGGGCAACCTCTGGTAAAGATACATCGCCACATCCGTCAGTATCAGGTGTTGCGGACGCTGGGACAAGGAGGAATGGGCACCACTTATCTTGCCTGGGACCCCGAACGTCCGCGCGGGGCGGCTCTAGTGGTGCTAAAGGAAATGAATGCCGATATGGCACAAAATTCCAAAGCTAGAGAACTCTTTGAACGAGAGGCTCGCACCCTCAAGACGCTGCATCATTCAGGAATTCCGCAGTATTATGACTTTTTTGTGGAGGGTGGCAAGAAATACCTGGCAATGGAGCTGATCCAAGGAGAGGATTTAGAAAAGCGCATCTATCTAAAGGGACCAGTACACCTCAAGCAGGCGATTGAGTGGATGATTCAAGCCTGCGACATCTTGGGCTATATCCATAGTCAAGACCCGCCCCTCATCCACCGGGACATTAAACCGGCAAATTTGATGGTGCGCTTTCGGGACAATCAGGTGGTGGTATTGGATTTTGGGGCAGTCAAAGAAATTGGCACGCCACCAGGGACACGCATTGGTGCCCCGGATTATAGCGCCCCAGAACAAGACCGGGGTCAGCCAGTGACGCAATCGGATTTATATGCGATTGGACCGACCCTGATTTTTCTGTTAAGTGGTGAAAGCCCCCAAAAGTTTTATAAACGACGGGGGATGGCTTACAGATTCAATGTTGAAGGGATGCCGACAATTACACCCCAACTGCGGATAGTGATTGAGAAAGTGACAGAACCCCGACCGAGCGATCGCTATCAAACGGCAAAGGAACTCTCTCAAGCTTTAACCGCCTGCCTTTAATCCTCGTCTTCCCAAGCTTCAACCGCCAGCAGTTCGCTGACTGGATCTTGCATGGTAAATCCAAATTCCAACAGTTCTTTTTTCCAGTAAGACCACTCATCTCCGTAGAGGAGAGCGATTTTCCAGAGTTTATCAGTGGGCTTGATAATATTCGATGTTACAAGTGAATGCATTTGACGCTGCATTTTCACCATTGGGTGAATTACTTGCTGAGTCATAGGGTCTAGAAATCAGTTTTGCAAATACTAGAAAGTAAAAAAGCTTCCCGCTTCTGATATTTAATGCGTAGAATTCTATGCGCTAGGGAAGCAATCCTTTATCCTTGTAGCGTATATTAGGGTATTCTGGCAAGTGTTTTGACGGCTTTTGTACGGAAATTACTACCGTCTCTTTCCCTGAGAGCCATTGGCAGTTCCCTCGCAACACAGACAGACAGTATCGCCTGCTGCAATCGGAAGCATATACTTGAGGCTGGGAGGATTGGGGTGATTTCTTTCTCCGCTGACCGAATTTCCCTCAAAACAATACAAATGAGTCACCGGGCACTGCTATTAGTGAATCCGAATGCTCGACGAGGTCAAGACGCCAGACGGCAAGCAGTTGAACAATTGCAACAACTGGGTTTTGAACTGGTGGAGGAAAAGAGTGAAAATCCCAAGCAGTTTTCTGAACTAATTCGGAAACACCGCCAACAGGTCGATTTGGTCATCATTGGGGGTGGAGATGGCAGTGTCAATGCGGCAGTGGAAGGATTGTTAGATACTGACTTACCCTTGGCAATTTTGCCTTTAGGCACCGCCAATAATCTGGCGAGAACCCTGAATATTCCCCAGTCGCTGCCAGAGGCTTGTCAAATCATTGCCAATGGTCAAATTCAGCGGATTGACTTGGGCTGGGTGAACGGGCAGTATTTTTTCAATATTGCCAGTCTGGGACTGAGTGCAGAAGTGAACCGCAGAGTTTCCAAAAGATTGAAGCGGCATTGGGGCGTTTTTGCTTACATTGCTACAGCAGTGCAAGTAATTGCGACTGCGCGACCCTTTTGGGTTGATATCCACTGGGAAGGTCAGTCTATCGAAGTAAAAACTTTGCAGATTACGGTGGGGAATGGTCGCTATTACGGCAGTGGCTTAGTGATTGCGGATGATGCCACCATTGACGACCAAAGGCTGGATCTGCATAGTTTGGAAATTAAGCATTGGTGGGAAACGCTGCCGTTGGTATTTGCTGCCTTGCGGGGGAAATCGGCGACAGGTAGGGGGGTGCGTACCATTCAGGGTAAAGACATTGAGTTATATACTCGAAGACCTTATCCAATTAATACCGATGGGGAAAGAACAACGGAGACGCCAGCCCGATTTCGAGTGATTCCGCAAGTTCTATCGGTTTTTGTGCCGTCATCTACCAAAAGGTAGGTAAATAGGGTGAGAGCGATCGCTTAAAAGTTATCTGGCGCTATGACGCGATCGCTTACTCTGGATCGATACCTAGCGATCGCAGTCGTTCAGCCAACCGTTCGGCGCGTTGTCGTTCTTGTTCTAGTTGCGTTTGAGCCTGTTGAGCTTGGGTTTGTGTTTGTTCTAGTTGCGTTTGTGCTTGTTGAGCTTGGGTTTGTGCTTGTTCTAGTTGCGTTTGTACCTGTTGAGCTTGCACTTGAGCTTGCTGAGCTTGAGCTTGAGCCTGTTGAGCTTGCACTTGAGCTTGCTGAGCGCGTTCTACTGCGAGTTTCGCGGCTTCCTCCGGGGTCGGGACGCTTGAGCCTTCTGGAGTAAAGTAGCGTAGCTGTCCCTGTTCTACGCCCATATACAAGCCTAGCTCCTCACACCAACGCCAGCCTGTCTCGTTCGGGGCAATTTCCTGATACCGATTTCCCTGCAACCTCCATCCTTCAAATTCCAGCGTATCTGGCGAAAACCAGAAATATTCCGGCGTGCGGAAGCGGTCTTGGTACAAATCTTTTTTCAACGTGCGGTCTGTCGTGGCGGTAGAAGTCGATAGCAACTCGATAATCAAATTGGGATACTTGCCATCTTCTTCCCACACCACCCAAGCATTGCGAGGACGTTTTTGGGTCTGCTTGACTAAGAAGAAATCGGGACCGCGAAAATCACGATTTCGCAGTTGTTGCCGACTAAAATAAATGGTGAGATTGGCACCGATAAAAAAATCCTCTCTTTCACGCCACAGCCATTCCAGACAAGTGACAAGCAACAGCAGTTGCATATAATGCAAAGAACTTTCCATTTCAGGCTCATCACTGTACAGTTGACTGGCATCAGGCATCATCGCATCTAGTTGCTGGGCAGTTATCGCAGTTTTCATTCGGGTTGAATTGCCTCTACATCGCATTGACTTAATTTTATTGTCAGGGATTTGGGATGCTTGACGCAAAGCGATCGCTTTCTCATCAGGAGTAAAGCGATCGCTTCCGTTAATGAATCAGAATTTACCACGTCAAAATACTCATCACCTCACCAGGATTAGAACCTGGTACAAGAGGACTCCACGCTCAAACTTGTGCAAAACCCTGGCTGAAGCTTTGAATGAGCTGATTGAGGATGAGGAACAGCCTGAGTAGCGATCTCTTAGGGGTGAGGTTTATAAGGAGGATGCGATCGCGTTCTGGTTTCGGAAATATTGCTACTTATCGGAATCTTATCAATATCAGTAGATATAGAGTCATAAGCAAAACATCTTCAACCAGCAAGGAAGGGCTTTAAAGTATGCAAGAAGCATTGCATACTTTAAGAGACGATTACCATCAAGCCAAATTAAACTTAATTAACGTGTTTTCCAGAAGCAGCAAAGAGACTTGCAAGAGTATTATAAGTTTATCGGTAAGTAGGTAACACCATTATCAAAAATGTGCTAAGCCTATGTTTAATTGCCTTAAAATATATTTCTTAACCTTTAAAAATTTGCAAGTTTTTAAAGGTTAAATATTATTCTTAAAAATCAAATCTATACAATAGAAACATGAATTATGATTAGATATCAATTTTTCCCTAAATCCATTAAAATAAATGAACAAAGCCAAGCAATTGTAGAATGTTTTCTCCGAGTAGAAGAACAAATAAAGTCACCTAACCATACTCTTTCAAGTAATCAAGTGTTGGATATATTGCGACCCTACCTATTAGCGGTTGAGATGCTAGTTGAAGCAGGTAAAGCAAGAGAACAGAAAATTCCTGTTCCAGTTTTGTTTGGATTAAACAATAAAGTTGATATATCTTTTGATGCTGATGCCTTAAGTAAAGATGGCAAAATAGTTTTAGAAATTGAGGCTGGTAGAGCAGTTGATAATTATCAATTTCTTAAAGATATATTTCAAGCAAGTATGATGGTTGGAGTTGAGTATTTGATTATAGCAGTAAGAAATGATTATCGGGGTAGAGATGACTTTGCAAAAATTTATAAGTTTTTGGAACTACTTTACATAAACAATCGCTTGATTTTACCTTTGAAAGGTATATTACTTATAGGTTACTAAATCAGTTTTGCTTGAACAGTATATTATTCGTTTAGCCAATTTAATCCAGGGATATTACATTAAATTAATGATTTAACTGACATGGCAATGGATACCTTGTACGAGTTTATAATTATGAGTCAACTGATGAAACTACAATGCCTTTTTTCTGGAGCCGCAAGGATGATTGCAAAGATTTTTACATAAACTTAAAAACTCGATTAATTTAAGCTTTTAGTAGTAATAAACTCTACGCTAATATAGCTGTGCAAACGATGGAGCGAGGAGGAAGCTATAAAGTTTGAAGCCGCGCCCTCCCCTTCATCCCACTTGCTGAATTTGCTTTATGTAGCTGCAACTTCTGTCGTCCGACTTGCGGAAGATTGCAACAGCAAACCGTATTCAATTCCCTCGACGACCGCCTGATAAGAAGCTTCTAGGATATTGCTAGAAACACCCACAGTTGCCCAGCGCTGATGACCGTTGCTAGATTCTACTAGAACGCGAGTTTTGGCTGAAGTCCCCGCGCCACTATCGAGAATCCGCACTTTGTAATCGGTTAAGTGAAATACAGCAATTTCTGGATAGAAATTGACTAAAGCTTTGCGTAATGCAGCATCCAGCGCCGAAACGGGACCATTCGCTTCCGCAGCTTCCAAAATATCTTTGCCATTGACAGCGACTTTCACGGTGGCGAGGGCGTTAGCATTCCTGACAATATCGCAGTGGACTTGAAAACCCTTGAGTTCAAACATTTGCTGTCGTTGTCCCAATGCCTCGCGCATCAGCAAATCGAAACTCGCTTCTGCTGCTTCAAACTGATAGCCTTCATTCTCCAGTTCCTTGAGGCGGCGTAGAAGTTGGCGACAGGCGGGATCTTGCTTATCTAGATCAATGCCAAAGCTGCGAGCCTTTGCCAAAATATTACTTAATCCAGCTTGGTCGGAAATCACAATTCGACGCTCGTTGCCGACTTGTTCTGGCTGAATATGTTCGTAAGTCAACGGGTTGCGCTCAACCGCTGAAACGTGGATGCCGCCTTTGTGAGCAAACGCAGAACGACCAACAAACGGTGCGTGTTCATCGGGAGCAAGATTGACGACTTCGCTGATTGAACGACTGGCTTCTGTCAGATGTAGCAGTTGTTCGTCTTGAATACAGTTATATCCCAGTTTGAGTTGCAAATTGGGAATCACAGAGCAAAGGTTAGCATTGCCGCAGCGTTCGCCGTAGCCGTTGATGGTGCCTTGTACCATTCTGGCTCCTTCCATGACGGCGGCTATTGCATTCGCCACCGCTGTATCAGAATCATTGTGCGTATGAATGCCTAGAAGCAGGGGGTTTCGAGTTTTGAACTCACTGCTGGCTTCTGACTGCTGAGCGCTGATTCCGATTACACTGGCGACATCCCGGACAATTTGGCTAATTTCGTGAGGAAGCGTGCCGCCATTGGTGTCGCAGAAGACGAGCCATTCTGCACCGGCTGCGATCGCGCTTTCTAATGTCTTGAGCGCATAATCCCGATTGTGCTTATAGCCATCAAACCAGTGTTCGGCATCGTAAATTACCCGCCGCCCCTGACTGCGGAGATATTCAATCGTATCTCCAATCATCGCCAGATTTTCTTCTAAACTGGTCTTCAGACCCTCTGTAACTTGTAAATCCCACGATTTGCCAAAAATCGTCACCCAGCGGGTTCCCGCCGCGAGAATGGGCTGCAACATCGGATCTTCTGCCGCAGTTGTATGGGGACGACGAGTAGAACAAAAGGCGACAATTTCTGCTGAGGAGAGCGGTTCTTCCTTCAATTGCCAAAAAAATTGTACATCTTTGGGATTCGCCCCAGGCCAACCGCCCTCAATGAACGGAACGCCCAACTTATCTAGCTTTCGGGCAATTCGCAACTTGTCTTCGAGTGACAGCGATAGCCCTTCGCGTTGGGCACCGTCGCGCAACGTCGTGTCGTAAATCCAAATTCGGTTTGTTTGATCTGAGTGCATGGGAAGTTGTAGCCGAGGGAGAAAATTTAACAGATGATTCTGTAAAGAACTGTAAAAATAAAGTTAAGACAAACAATCACTCAAGAGGCTCGTTGAATACATCATTATGCCAAAGGTAACAGCTCAAGGAAAAACGTTTGAGTGCAGTACGGGTGCCAATCTGCGTCAAGTGCTACTAGAAAATGGCATCGACCTCTACAATGGCAAGGCAAAAATCATTAACTGCCAGGGACTTAGCACCTGCGGCACCTGTGCAGTGGCAGTGGAAGGGAACGTTTCCGAAGCCAACTGGAAAGATAAAACCAGGCGATCGCTTCCTCCCCATTCTCCCACGGTAAACCGGCGCTTAGCTTGTCAAACGCAGGTTTTAGGAGATGTCAAAGTCACCAAATTTGATGGATTTTGGGGACAAGGCACTCAAACTGTTTGGACGCCGCAAGGATAAAGCAATTTCAGTTTTAAATTTTAGATTTTGGGTTAAAAGCGTGTCACAAAATCTTGAATTACAGCCGGAATCAGCGCCAACCAGTCGTTTCCTGTTTCGCATTTCCCCCCTGATTCGCATCACGTTGATGGCGCTTTACCTGGCACTGACGATTGCGCTACCGTTTTTGTCACAGGCATCTGCGTCACCCCTACCGCCTTGGTTGCTGTGGCTGGGAATTGCCTTGGGGTTAGTACCGTTATATGCTGTCCTCAGCGAACGGGTGATTGTGGATGATGAAAAAATCCAGGTAACTTATCCTGGCTGGGTTCCGGTTTTCTTCCGCAGAGGTTGGGCGTTACCTTGGGCAGAAGTCAAAGATTTAAAACTTCGCACCACGGGGCAAGGTGGAATCGTTTATTACTTTGTTAGCAAGTCAGAACAAAAAGCTTATTTGCTACCGATGCGTGTCGTTGGCTTTGCTCGGTTAGTTAAACTGGTGGAAGACAAGACGGGAATTGATACAACTGATGTTCGTCCTTTGTCTCAGCCTTGGATGTATCTAATTTTGTTAGTGTTCGCGCTGCTGCTTTTTGTTACAGATGGTTGGACAATTTGGATGGCGACTACACAAGGACGATTGACATAATTTTTTGAACTACGAAGACACGAAAGCACAAAAAGATTTGCTGCGACTGGAACGGGTGAGTCTAGCCGCGCCAGTCGGTTCGCAGTATTTGTTGAAGGAGATTTCGTTTGAGGTGTTTCCGGGCGATCGCTTATGTTTGATTGGCCCTTCTGGTGCCGGAAAAACTTCGCTGTTGCGGCTATTGAACCGGCTATTGGAACCCACTGCTGGTGCAATTTATCTGGAAAATCAAGATTATCAAAAACTTCCGGTTATCCCGTTGCGGCGGCAGGTAATGCTGGTTTCTCAAGAACCAAAACTTTTGGGAATGACTGTCAGAGATGCCTTAGCTTATCCTCTGGTTTTGCAAGGTGTCCCGAAACAGGTGATTCAGCAACAATTGCTCAAATGGATCGAGCAACTGCACATCCCAGAAGATTGGTTAGGGCGGACGGAAGTGCAACTGTCCCAAGGACAGCGGCAATTGGTAGGAATTGCCCGTGCCCTCGTTATCCAACCTAAAATTTTATTACTTGATGAGCCGACTTCTGCCCTAGATGCGGGTCGTGCTGCTTATGTCCTGCAAGTATTGACGCAACTGTGCAACGAGGGAAAAACCACAGTGGTGATGGTCAACCACCAGTTAGATTTAGCCCAAATGTTTTGCAATCGGGTTTTGTATTTGCAGGATGGGCAGTTGCTTGAGGATGTCTCAGCAACACAGATAGACTGGAGTAATTTACGCGATCGCTTTATCCAAGCGGAAGCCCAAGCCGCTCAAGATTGGGGTTAAAAGGTAATTAGTGATTAGTCATTAGTTAGTAGCAACAAACTAATGACTATCGACTGATAACGAATAACCTTTCATCAAATGGAATGATTACTTCTTCGTAGCGATCGCTAATTTTGCACCTTTAACCTTACGCAATTGATCCATCACCGCCACTACTTGACCGTGATTGACTCTTTCATCAGCATTTAGCACGATGAGGGTTTCTTGTTCGGACGGAATCAGCGATCGCACTCCGGTTTCCAGTTCCCCTAAATCAATTGGCTGGCGGTTGAGTGCTATTTCTCCCTCCTCGTCAATTGACACCGTAACGGGTGTCGATTTTTGAGCTTGTCCGGTCGCTGCTTTAGGCAAATTCACCGATAGCCCTTCTGAACGGGTCAAAAACAGCGTGGACATGATGAAAAAGGTCAGAATGGCGAAGATCACATCGATCATCGGCACGATGTTGATCTGCACTGGGATATCCGGCTCATCGGGTAGTCGCATAAGAAGGCTCTCCTTTTTCATAACGGCGGCGGTATAACAGTTCTAACTGACCGCCGTACTCTTGAATGTGTGCCGACTGTCTCTGATAGAACCCTCGAAAGGCATTTGAAAACACTAGGGCAAAGATCGCCACAATTAATCCGGTGGCGGTGGAAACTAACGCCTCACTAATCCCTGCCGTGACACCGACCGTCTGGCTGCCTCCTACACTCCCTAGCGTCAGCGAGGCAAAGGAGTTAATCAATCCCAAAACCGTTCCCAGCAACCCCAGCAGCGGCGAAAGGGCGATGATCGTTTCAAACACCACATTGAATCGTTTCAATCCAGGTAACTCTGCTTGCGCTTCACTTTCCAGCGCTAATCGAAATTCTTCTGGATTGGGTTGTTCCAGTTCCAATGCTGCCAAAAAGATTCGCGCAATCGGTAAGTCAGCATTCTGCTGTAGCCGATGTACAGCAGCTTCTGGATCGTGCTGATAAAGCTTCATCACGTCTCGGACAACCCGGCTTTGCCGTCGGTTAATGCGAAACCAAAATCTTGAACGCTCTATAACTAGGGCGATCGCTAATATAGAAAATCCTAGGAGTGGCCACATGACCACGCCGCCCGCTGCAAAAAGATTACTAATTCCCATCTAATTTCTCTAGGGCAATCAACAAGGCTTTGCCTACCAGCTTACTTGAGTATTAAAGCTGATAGAAGTTCTCAACAGAAATTAAACCTAATGAGAATCTATGTCAAGCAGTTTTTCCCGATTTTGAGAATAATGATTTTTATTGAGTAATTTTAACAAAGCCGATACCAAGGGTGAAAAGCTTATGAAAACTAAGTTTCGAGAGGTTTTGCTCACGGTAGCAACAGCCAATTCCCCTAGTTCTACCCCTTGACATTTACTTCGGTGCATCTTACCTTGACCAAACAAGTGCAAATAACTTGCAATAATATATGGGATTGTCAAGTGTTGCTGTTCAGCAGCGAGAAAAAGAAGAAGAGGCTCTGAGGTCTTTTATTGCCTATAGTCTCATCGGTTCCCTCGCACTCCATATCGGAGTGCTGGCTATGAGCAATCGTTGGGTGAAAACATCTGACATCGTTGCACAAGAGCCAATGGAAGTGATAGTTCTCGATCCTGAGAGCCTTCAAGCTTTGGAACCAGAGGAAGATACACCAAAAGAGGCAACTCAACAAGAGAATACTCCATCAGCAGCAAGTTCAGTTGCAGCCGGAGGTTCTCGCGTCTTAACTAGCTCTGGCAGTGCATCAGAAACAGGCTCAGTTGCAGCAGGTGGTTCAGGCGGCGGGACACCCGATACAACTTCTGCGCCCGCATCTCAACCTCGCACAGAACCAAAAGCGATCGCTCCCTCTCCACCCGCAGCGTCACAACCAGCGCCCACACCCCCTGAAGTGGTACCGCAGCCAGTACGGCAGCCGCTCGTGGTAAACTTACCCCCGTTCCGACCAGCTCAAACGCCCAAACGAGTCGAGCAACCAGTCGCTCCCAATTCAGTAACACCTGTCAAGCGTGAAGAACCCGTTGCTGAGACGCCCAAACGAGTAACTCCCGATCCAGTGGCAAGCGTGCCGCCGAAACCAGTAGAGAAGCCGTCTTTGGAACGCACTGAGGAACCCAATCCAGCAAGTAGTTCGCAGCCAATTCCCCAGCCTAGCTCGGTTGCCGTTGCGCCGTCTCCACAAAATGACAAGCCAGCAGCTCCAACACAGGCGAGTCCCTCTTTCCAGCAACAAACGTCTGAAAGATTTAGAGATTTGGTTAGAGGAATCACCGGCTCCAGACAAACTCAAGAAAGTGCCGGAAATAGTGGTAGCCAAACTGATAAAAGCAGTACCGTCGGCGGCTCTACTGTGGCTGCCGGAACGGGAAGTCTGCTAGGCAGTGGTTCGGGTACGAGCAGTAGCACTGAAGGCTCAGGACAAGGAAGCGGCAGGGGCAGTGGCACCAGCAGTAGTTCGGGTACGGGCACTGGCTCTGGTACGGGTAGCAGCACTAGCAGTAGTTCGGGTACGGGCACTGGCACCAGCAAAGAATCGGGAAGTGGAAGGGATGTAGCAATAGTTCCAGAAAATTTCAAACCAAGAACCGAGCCAAGAACTGAGCCAAGAACCGAGCCGAGAACTGAGCCAAGAGAGAGGAATGAAGAACGTCCTTCGAGGAGATCGGGATCGAGCCGAATCGGTTGCGTTAAATGTGACAAGCCCAACTATCCAAGCAATGCGAGACGGCAAGGCGTCGAAGGCGCATCCCAGGTCAGTGTTGATGTTGACGACAAAGGAAATGTCACCAATGTTCGGCTGTCGCGTTCCAGCGGTAGCAGTGAACTCGATGAAGCTGCTGTTAGAGCCGCAAGAGATTGGAAGTTCGATTCTTCCTCTGGTAGACGACAGGGGGTTCGGGCTTCAGTTGATTTTCAGCTAGAGGGATCGGAGCGGGAGCGCCGTTCTCGCCAGCGTCGTCGCTCAGAATCGGCATCTTCCGACCGTAGCTCGGAGTTATCGACTCCCCGGCGGCGGCGGCGTCTGGAATCGGCATCTGCTTCCACTAGCGCCTCAGATTCCCCACGTCGTTCTCGGCGGCGGCGTTTGGAATCGGCATCTGCTTCTACCGCCTCGGAAACACGGCGTACCAGTCGGCGGCGGCGGCTGGAATCGGCATCTGCTTCCACCGCTTCGGAAACGCCACGTCGTTCTCGGCGGCGGCTGGAATCGGCATCTGCTTCCACCGCTTCGGAAACGCCACGTCGTTCTCGGCGGCGTCTGGAATCGGCATCTGCTTCCACCGCTTCGGAAACGCCACGTCGTTCTCGGCGGCGGCGCGGGGAATCTGCGGCTGCCAGTCCGTCCCAGCAAGCCCCACGGGCACGGCGGCGGCGCGTGGAATCTGCCTCTAGTCCGGCAGTGCGGCAAGCCCCACGGGCGCGGCGGCAGCGGCGTCTGGAAGCCGGTTCAGCCAGTCAGTCACAACAAGCTCCACGGGCGCGGCGGCGCAGAGCCGCACCTTCCTCAGCAGAATCATCGGGTTCAGCTACTACGAACAACGAATAATTGCCTCTCAACCAGAGTGGGTATAGACTTTTGAACTGATTGTCGAATACCCAATCACTCGTCACTAAATAAATTTATGCACCACATCAAGACAGCGATCGCAATTTTAGGAGTTGTTATCGGAGTGGGTGGATTGACCCCTGTAGTTCGTGCCCAGTCAGAACCATCCCCTGCTCCTAGTCCCCAAATTAAACCGCCTGCTCCTACCAGTCCCCGCCTCCAAGGGAATCCTGAGGCGCTGCTCCAACAGGGGTTAGACAAACTTGACGCTGGAGACTATAAGGCAGCCGTCGATCTGTTGTCGAAGGTGCTGGAGGTGAATCCCAATGATACGGAAGCTTACTACAACCGAGCCGTGGCTCTTGTTGAGCTAGAGGACTACGAGAAAGCGATCGCTGACTACAGCAAAGTGCTGCAACTCGATCCCAAGGATGATGAAGCTTACTTGAATCGAGGACTGGCTCGTACCGAGTTAGAAGATGACGCAGGAGCGATCGCTGATTACACCGAAGTTATCAAACTGAAGCCCGATCAAGCAGAAGCTTTCTATCAGCGAGGAATCGCTTATGCCCAGCTAGAAGAAGACAAGAAAGCCATTGAAGACCTTCAGAAAGCCTCTGAACTCTTCGCTAAGCAAGGCAAGCCTGATGAGTCCAAAAAAGCACTGGCGCTGATCGAGAAACTTCAGCCGTAGCCTGAATCGATGGGCTGATCGAAGCTCAGCCCATCAGCGTTTTATTGAATTTGACAGGACTTACGCAAATATCACTACATCTGAGGGCAACCACAGGGGGATTGAACCCGAAAAAACGCTACCCCGAAAAAACGCTATATGTACAAGCTTTGCGTAAGTCCTGTCCAAGTAGCCGAGTCGCCCAAAGAGAAAGCCCAAAGAGCGATGGATTTGAGGCAGGCGGCAAAGTCTATCTTAAAAGTCGATCTTAGCGGTGGCGGTTCTGTCCCCCTACCATGCTAGGGGTAGCATGGGCAGAGAGCGGTTTGGAATCGTCATCAAATGTCAAGGCAGCTGGTTCCGCCCCCTTAAGAATCTCTGGATTGAACCGATAGCCCACGTTGCGGACAGTTTGAATCATGCTGGGTTGTCGAGGATCGGTCTCAATTTTCTTGCGTAGGGAGAGGACGTGGGTATCAATGGTGCGCGGGTTATCGATGGCGTCAGGCCAAGCGCGGCGCAGCAGTTCGGAACGACTCAGCGCCACTCCTCCAGCCTGTGCCAGGACGTAAAGCAGGCTGAACTCTTGGGGCGTCAGCTCAATGAATTCTTCTTTGAAGCGGACGCGGCGTTGCACTAAGTCTATTTTTAGGTCGCCATAATCTAGGGACATGGGTGCGGCTGTGACGCGGACACGGCGAATCAGCGCCTCAACCCGCGCCATAAATTCTTGCATCCCAAATGGCTTGGTCAAATAATCGTCGGCTCCTGCTTTTAACCCAGCGACGATATCGGCTTCCAGACTGCGGGCAGACAGCATCAAGATGAGTACCTGTCCGTGTTGATGAAGCCATCGGCAAAATTCAATTCCATCGCCATCGGGCAGGTCGGAATCAAGGATGACAACTGTGGGTTGGCGAGTATAAAACGTTTCTCTACCTTGATGAACGCCAGCGGATTGACACACCCAGTAGCTTGCTTGCTGTAAGTGCCAGCCCAGTAGCGATCGCAGGTGCGGGTTCCCCTCGATGATCTGAATGCAAATCGATCCCACGGTGGCATGCTTCCCTTCAAGCTGGTGAGCTTCAGCTTAACAAAGCTTATGTCAGGATTCTGTAACCAAGGCTACGAGGGATCGGGGCTACACAATTAAAACTTAAAAATTAAAATTAAAAATTTTCTCTTTAAATTTAAACTTTTGTTTTATATTTTTAATACTTTTAAGAGTAATATTACCGATTTAGAGAGAGCCTGAAGCCGAAGCTGCCATTTCACTAAGCAATGAGTAAAATGAAAGTTAACCAAGGTTAACGTTTAGTCAAGTTTGCTGAACGATGCCATGCCAATAGCTTCCGATGAACAAATCAGTATATCCGGCTTGACCAAGCAGGATGTCTTTCCTACCAGAAACCCACTGAGTGAGGCAAAAGGCAACAGACAAATAGCTTTTTGGATATTCCCGGCAAGGGGCAACAGGCAAATCTATCCTGGCAATTGGAAATTGCGGTTAAACAATCGAAATTTTGTTGACAAAAGTTCAAGAATCTGCTTATTTAGGAGACTTTCTTTGTCCAGCGGCAGTTTAAACCACGCAACGACTAAATTGCAATGCTTGCTGGAAAAGATGGCACAAATCGCTCGACGGATGCATGACGTTGGGGATCGGGTTTTCTACGATAAAACTAAAGTGAGAGCGATCGCGCAACTCGCCGCCATCGGAGGTATGAGTTTTGCTGTTATTCCCTTAATCTTCAAGGAACACAACCAACCGTTCTATCATCACCAAACTGGTATGCACCCGTTTTCGGTTTCCGCACAGCAACTCCAAACCGCTGTAGTTCTGGTTAGGAAACTAGGCTCAACTGAGCTAACCGCTCACGGCGAAAGTTTCCTTCTTCCAACTTCACCCCTTATACTAATTCACACCTGATACTTCCGACCATGCTACAGGACTCTCAAACCATCCGCTACTACCAAAGACTCACCGACGCCCTCGTCGAAATGTGGAATCGGGGTTATCGCTTCGATGATTTGCGGCTGTTTTTAGATGGCTATCTCGCAGCTATGCGTCATTCTAGCGTTCTGGAACCCTTTCTCATTCACCGCTTAGAAGAAGAAGTTACCCGTTACATTTACGATCCATCCAACTTTGACATGACGCAGACTCAACCTAAATCAGACTATTATTAGCTGGGGTTGGCTGGATTGGTCAAGCTGAGCCTACCAGGATCGGTCTTGCCATAGTTGCCTGTGGATAATGTGGTTAAATTGCCCACAGGTATACGATTTGGGGAGAAAACAGCGAGCTTCTGGGTGCTAATCATCTTTAACGTTGATCGGATTTGTAACTTAATACAGCCGATAAGTAAAGATTTGAAAAAAAAGCGATCGCCCTTACTATCCCTTACTCTCTAGTCCAGTCAATCATGCTATTTAGGATGATTTAGACTGCACTGCTTTTGAATTAGCTTTTAAATTTTAGTTCCAAGTTATCTTAAACACCATAAAAATTCCCTCCTTGATTCTTAAGTTGAAGAACAAGGAGGGAATTTTCGGTTTGCTTGCCTTAGCTTTAGGAAGCTAAAGCAACTTCAACCATTTCCTGCAATTCGCCCTTTTGGTACAGCTCAATCAGAATATCTGAGCCGCCAACAAACTGAGCATCAACGTAAACCTGGGGAATGGTAGGCCAATTAGAATATTCCTTAATTCCCTGCCGGATTTCCCAGTCGTCCAAAATATCAACCGTGTGGTAGGGTACGCCCAAAGTATTCAGAATCTGTACCACATTGTTGGAAAAACCACACTGGGGCATCAGCTTGTTGCCCTTCATAAAGACCACAATTTTATGCTCTTTGAGCAAGCTGTCAATCCGCTCTTTTAGTTCTGGCGTCATAGTTCTGCTTGGAATGCCTCTGTTGTCTAGTGTAATGCCAGTGCGCGAGAACGCAATTTTTATTCAGCTTCAACCTTGCTTCGTAGCTGACTCCCAATCTTGGGGAGTATAGGTTTTCAGTGCTAGAGCATGAATAGCTTCTGTAGCCATCGCTTGCTGCACCGCACCGTAAACCAGTTGGTGCTGTTGTACAAGCCTTTTGCCTTCAAACTGCGACGAAACCACTGTCACCTGGTAATGGTCGCCACCGCCAGTCAGATCCTGAACTTGAATCTGGGCATCTGGCATTTTGGCTTTGATCATCGCCTCTACCTGATCTGGGCTAACCATTTAAACTCCCGTTTCACTTCAAGTTGCTAATTCTAATCTACCGTTTGGGTGCAGAGGAAGATGAGTTGGAGCGATCGCTCGAAGAATTAGCAGGCGCGGAATCAGGAGATTCGATAAACCCGATTTCCAGCAGCTGCTGATAAGCTTTCTTGCCGAGATCGCGTGTCGGCTGCTGGCTGCGAACAATCTGAATCAACAAAGGCACTGCCAAATCTGGCTGATTTTGCGCTCGATGCACCAGCGCCAGCTGATAAGTTGCCCGATCTCGAAGTTGAGCAGCTTCTACAGCCTTGCGTCGCTGGCTCTCGTAAACTCGATTATCAATTCCCGAAAAACTAGAACCCAGTTGTTGATAGAAATTGGACAACTGGTTGAAAACCTGACGAGCCTCTTGGAGCTTCTTGGCGGCTAGAGTATAGTTTTGCGAAGATACGGCACTATCTGCCTCACTCAGCAAACGCTGCCCTCCTTGCATACTCAACAAGCCACTCTCCTGAGAGATGGGGCGGAGATTGTTGGGATCGGTTAAATCTGGTTGTGTTTGACTGGCGTCTTCTGGTAGAGCAGGGATTTGGTTCTGAGCCTGCACGGGTTGTAGCAGAGCCAAAGACACTGTTAAAGGTAGGCCAGCAAGGCAGGTAAAACCGAGGCGACGAGCAGTTCCAGAAGATACCATAAAATAACCCTATTTGGGGGCTGAAAACAGAACGATGACAAACTTTGGGTATCTTAACATTGTCGGACTCACCACGTTTAAGACCAACCGCTGATAAATTCCCAAAGTCATGCCCTGTTTAGATTGACAAAACTCTAAAAAAGTTTCCGAATATTCTTTAATAATATAAAAAATAAGGGTAGAGATTTCCTGAGCAAAAGCTCGGATATCCTTAGAGCGATTTCATCTAATGCGATCGCGCATTGCGAATTTAGGCGGAAAGGTCAAGAATTTCAATTTGGTAGCTGTAGCCTTGTTCCGTCAAGAAAAGCTGTCAGTGACGGGCAAAGTCTTCCTCGCAGGTTCGCACTCACCCGTTCATCTCGCGCCAGGAGTTCCGCCAAGGGTCGATCCGCTACTTTTAGCACTAAAACTCTCTATTTCTTTTCTCTGCGTCCTTGGCGTCCTCTGCGGTTCGTTAAAAAACAATATTTCACAAATCAAATAAGATTGCTATAGAGCGATCGCTTTGCGCGTGGCTGGACGTTTTCCGAGAAATAAGACATCTGGGGGCTATAGCAATCCTATTTAAGTTGTGCGCGAGTATTCGCCTTAGTGTAGGTAGAGACGCGATTAATCGCGTCTCTACAGGGAGAGTGCAAATCATTTAGGATTGCTATATGTTTGATTTTAGCTTCGGGGAGGCAAGAATAGCTTACCACTCTCGGCAACTGGCATCATAGATTGCCGATCTCATTCGACCTCTTTCAACCACTCACAAAGAGCGGATTCTAAATCCTGTAAAGCTTTATCTAAACTTTCATATTTATCTGCGCCTATCCAAACATCTCCACCTTCATTAAAGGCTTTGATAAAAGAACTACTGTTTTCATCTTGCCCAATTTCAATCCAACCATAGCTATAAACAAAATTGGCAATGCTTGGGTAAGTTTTCTCAAGGAAATTAGTCATAATTTTGATAGGATTCACTTAGTTGATTGTTATCAGCGATCGCTCCCCATACTGAAGAGTGCCTCCTCAGTATGGGGATTAGGCGCGATCGCCTCTGGAAGGCAATCTTAAAATGCTACAGACAAAACGGAGAAGGCGCAAGTAGCGGATCTAGTGGCTGTCGGACTCTTCCATTCTGGAGCTAATTTATTTTACACTTAGACTATCAATAACAAAATCAAGGATAGGTCTAATGTCTCCTTGGGTGAAAGATCCTGACTCTGGCGGAGTTAAGATTCCAAAAGCTGTTCAAGAACGCATCAAGCAGCGGATTCTCAAATATGCTGAAGCTCGCTATGCGGGCAAATATACTCGCCTTGATATCCGCTTTCGCAGCCAGTTCTGTTATATAGATGCTTATCAAAATCCTCAGATAGAGCCAGACTTTCCTCTAGCAAATTTTCCGATATCCAGGGAAGAATATCTCGAACGAATACAAAATATCCCAACACATTTGTGTAGGCTCCGTTACTTTGGAGATGAGGAAGCCTGGAGTTTTTCGTTTTATACCTACAGTAACGAGAAGTACGAACTTTCCATGTTTAAACATGGTAGCTTTTACGGAACACCTGAAGCAGCATTTGAATCTTCTGCTCTGTACTTACACGATTAGAAGATGTAGAGACCAACAAAGTGCCTTAATAACTGTAAGCCTATTAAGTACCAATGAGCGAATACCAGCTTTACGAATTTCAAACAATTGACAAATCTCTACCTGAAGATCGAGCGGGTATAGCTGCGGCTTGCTTAGGGAGAAGAGAATCTTTCCTTTGAATTTAATAATAAATTATCTGAACTAATCGCTAGACCTCAACCTGAAAACCAGCCATAACGGACTATCAAGCATTTGTTTGAAGCGGCATAAAAAGAAGAGAAACAGGAAAGGACACGGGAAGCCGATGCTTGGAAAAATGTCAATCGCCTGCTAGAAAAGTCACAGGCGCAAGCTTATGATGAGGCAGTAAAGTTACTTTTAAAGCTCCAAGATTTAGTACTCTATCAAAACCGAAAGTTAGCTTTTCGGACACTTTTAAACCAAAATCATGAGCAATCCAGTAGACGCCCTGCTTTTATAAAATGTTTAAATAATGTAGGTTTATATCAAAACCAAATCTTTCTTCCAATCACTCAGTGCCAGGAATAGCAGCAATTTCGCGGTTGAACTGGCGTCAAGATGGCAACGTCTTTTCAAGGCAAACGCTACCATTAAGCCCTATGCGGATTGCTTCTATTTCCGACCACCCCATTCATCAAATCCCCTTTATTACCGCCGCTGCGTCAGGTCATATCGGTGTGGTTGAGCAAGTTTTACCGATTTTATCGGCACAAGTTGACTCACTTCCACCTGGCTTAGACGCTATCATCGTCGCTAGCGATTTACAGGGTATCAATCCCACAGATGGACGCCTTCTCGGTCATCGTGTCGCCGAAGAATTAGAAACTTTAGCTGACCAGGGACAGATTCCATCGCCACAGACAACAGGCATTATTTTGGCAGGCGATCTTTACGCACGAAGCGATAAGCGTGGCGGTGAAGGAGATGTCCGCGAAGTCTGGCAATCTTTCAGTCGCCGTTTTCGTTGGGTTGCTGGAGTTGCAGGAAACCATGACATTTTGGGAAACACGCCACAAGAAATTCAAACATTTAAAAATGGGCGAGGTATCCGCTACTTAGATGGTGAAATCGCTTTGGTTGATGGATTTCGCATCGCTGGCATCTCAGGTATTATCGGCAAGCCTACTAAACTTTGGCGTCGTTCAGAAAAGGATTTTCATCAAGCCATTCGCCAACTGCTCAAGGAGTTACCAGATATCCTAATTTTGCACGAAGGCCCCAATGAGCCAGACGCCAAACTCATCGGAAATCAGTCAATTCGCGCTGAACTTGCCACAGCGAACGAGTTGTTAGTCATTTGCGGTCACTCCCATTGGAAGGTGCCGATGACTACTTTATTCCCAGGAGTCCAAGTTCTAAATGTAGACAGCCGCGTAGTTGTCCTCACCGTGGCAAAGTCAGGGTAATTTGCTGTGAACCTTTTTCAAAAACAAGGGGACAAGGGGATGAATCATCTACGGAAAAATCGGCTTTCTCCCACTCCTTTACCCAAATCTAAAAAACCTACCCTTGTGAGGGGGTTAGGTCTGCTTTATCGGGGGAGTATTGATCCCATAAGGTAGAAAACTAGTGTTTGCTTAAAGTCTAATTGTCATGAGAGTCTAGAGCTTAGATAACAATTCGGTTATAGAGTCAAAAATTTGCTTTCCTCCAACAGTTATAAATTCGACAAACACAGGCGTCAGCATTCATGAATAAGGGGAAGGGGTCGTGGAGTGGATAGAACCACGAAAGAAAGCGCACCAGACGCACCTATTGAGGGCATCGTTTGGGCAGGGGCAACAGGATAGTTTGAGTATCAGACCTGGGGACTGGTCATGGCCTTTCTGGCTGGCTGTGCCACTCTACCCATACAGTCGGCGGCGGACACTCCGCAAAGAAGTCGTGAAGGACACGATCTGGACTTTTGACCAGATGCAGGGCATCCTTTACACTGTCGTACCGATTCGCATGACCGTCGTTAAGCTCTCTGAAGGGGGTCTTCTCGTCTATGCTCCTGTCGCGCCGACCAGAGAGTGTATCAGGCTGGTTCAGGAGTTGGAGGTGAAATACGGCGATGTTAAGTACATCATCCTGCCAACCGCTTCTGGCTTAGAACATAAGGTTTTCGCGGGTCCGTTCGCCAGACGCTTTCCTGTAGCACAGGTCTTCGTGACTGCGAACCAGTGGAGTTTCCCGGTAAATCTGCCGCTGAGTTGGCTCGGCTTTCCTAGCAAACGGACCCAGATACTTCCGGAGAATAGCAATGATGCGCCCTTTGCTAATGACTTTAATTATGCGGTGCTGAGCATCAACTTGGGGCGAGGGTCGTTTGAAGAAGTTGCTTTATTGCACAAGCGATCGCGCACTCTGCTGCTGACAGACTCGGTACTTTCAGTGCCAGAGTCTCCGCCAGAGATTGTCCAAGTTGACCCGTATCCCTTGCTGTTCCACGCCAGAGACAGCGCCTTGGAGAGGGTTGAAGATAGTGAGGCGAATCGTCGCCAGGGATGGCAGCGCATTTCGCTGTTTGCTTTGTACCTCCGTCCCAGCGCCTTGGAAATGAGCGGACAGTGGCAGGCATTGCGCGATGCCCTGAAAGCGCCGGAGCGGTCAAGGAAGGCGTATTTCGGTTGGTTTCCGTTCAAATGGAAGGCTCACTGGCAGCAGTCATTCGAGGCGCTGCGAGGGGGCGGTCGCCCGTTCGTGGCACCGATGCTGCAATCGTTCATTTTCACCCAAGCGCCTCAGGCAGTCCTTGATTGGGCGGACGAGGTGGCAAGCTGGAATTTCCAGCGAATTATTCCCTGCCACTTTGATGCGCCGATTGAGGCAAGTCCGCATCAGTTCCGGCGGGCGTTCACCTTCCTGAAGAAGAAGTCTTCTATCGGTGAGGGTTTCTTAGGGGGTGGAAGTCAGCCTCTGCCTGAGGAGGACTTTGAATTCATCAGGGAACTCGAAGAAAATCTGACCAAGCGCGGCATCACATCACCACAGAAGGAAAAGGTGTGAAGCGTTAATATAAAGCCAGTTTTCTAATACTTTATGTTTCCGGTCAAATACCCCGTTCCTCAAACTGACCCGCCGCGATCGCCCAGAGAAACGCTGCCCACCATGTACGATCTGCCTAGCGAAGACTCGGAGGAACCTGGCTTGCCCGATGAATTTCATGACTTGCAAGCGCAATTCTTGAGTCTCACGTTCTGCCCAACCCACTATCCGGCTTCGCGGGTCTTCAGTGCCAGCGACATGAACCTTTACTATGATGTGCGTCACGCTCAATGGTACAAGCGACCGGATTGGTTTGGTGTTGTGGGCGTGCCTCGACTTTATGATGATGTCGATATGCGCCTTTCTTATGTGGTTTGGCAAGAGGGCGTGAATCCTTTTGTGGTTGTGGAATTGCTCTCGCCGGGGACAGAAAAAGAAGACTTAGGGGAAATTCATCAGGAACTGCCACTTGCGTCTGAGGAAGTTGTAGACAATGGGCAAGCAATTGAGCCTCAGAGTAATGAGAAACCCCCACGAAAATGGGAGGTTTACGAGCAGATTTTACGCATTCCTTACTATATAGTTTTTAGTCGTTATACCAATCGGCTACGAGCTTTTAAGATAGTGGGAGCGCATTATCAAGAGTTAGAGTTACAGGAGCCACGAGTGTGGATACCTGAGTTAGAGTTGGGCTTGGGTTTGTGGCAAGGTGAATATCAGGGAATTGAGCGTTTGTGGTTGCGTTGGTATGACGCTCAGGGAAACTGGATTCTCACTGAGGCGGAACAGGAACGCCAGCGAACTGAACAACAGAGACAGCGAGCTGAACAAGCGGAAGCTCAGTTACAGTCGCTGATTGAGCGACTCCGAGCATCAGGAATTGACCCTGAGACGTTTTTGAACGGTCAAAGCTGAATTGAATGGAATAGAGCGATCGCTTCTCGTACTGCTTCAGCTTTGGGAGAATGAAGTTTGAGGGGGATGGTGCGTTAGCAAAGCGCGACGAAGTCGTTCGCTTCTCATGCTAAAAACTCTAGAATTGAGTCAATCAAAGCAAGAAGAATGAGTGATTGGAGCAATGAAGACGCTAGCTAAATGGTCTGTGGATGACTATCACCGCATGATCGCAGCGGGAATTTTGCGCGATCGCCGTGTGGAGTTGCTAGCAGGTGAAATTGTTGAAATGAGTCCAGAGACACCGATTCATTACAATACGGCAAAGCGAGGCGCGAAATACTTGGAGGAGTTGCTACAGGGGAAAGCCGATGTTCGTTTCAATGGCCCAATTACACTACCTGACTCCGAACCCGAACCGGATATTGCGATTGTTCGACTGCCAGAGTCTGCATACAGCGATCGCCATCCCGAACCTGATGATATCTTTTGGGTCATAGAGGTTGCTAAGACCAGCCTGAAAAAAGACTTAGACCTCAAAACTTCTATCTACGCATCTGCTGAAATTCAAGAGTATTGGATTTTGGATGTATCTGCTAAGCGAGTAATTGTGTTTCGAGAGCCTCAAAATGGTCGCTATCTTACACAACAAGTTCTTCGTGAAGGTGCGATCGCGCCATTGGCATTTCCCGATGTTCAGGTATCTGTTGAGAGACTTTTTGCTTGAGTCGTTTGTGTCAGTTGTATGATAATTCCGAATGCAGAGCGTGCTGTGGTTGATGTCCGTAAGTTACGTGATTACTGTCTCAATTCCACACACGATCAAGGCAAACATAAGGCACGTTTGTTTGAATCCATGCTTGGCATAACTCCTAGTGATGCAGAGGAGTTACGTAGGATTTTACTGGAAGTTATCAAAACACATGAGGTACAGCTAGGGCGAAGGGACGACTACGGGCAACGTTATACCCTTGGCTTTGTGCTTGAATGGGGGGAGAGAAGCGCTACAGTTCGTAGCGGTTGGATAATCGAACATGGCTCAGATATTCCAAGATTGACAACCTGCTACCCGTTGTAAGAGTTGGAGGTTTATATGACAGATACAATCAAGTTGTTAGATATAGTTGCTCTTACAGCCAATTTGCCTGAGTTTAATCTGTGGCGTGGGCAAGTGGGTACAGTTGTTGAAATCCTTGCCGATGGTAGGGCTTTTGAAGTTGAATTTAGCGATCGCACAGGACGCACTTATGAGTCTCTTGGTCTGCGTCCAGATCAGATTATGGTGCTGCATTTTGAGCCAGTATCTGGTGATGTTGCAGCATAACAAGATACTACAACTAATGACTCACTAATCCGATAAGTACAATTGTGCTGAAATTCAAGAGTATTAGAGCTTTAATTTTATTTACAAAGTTAGCAAATGTGTTTCGAGAGTCTCAAAATGGTCGATATGTTGTAGCATCAGGTCATTCGTGAAGGAGCAATAACTTTGTTAAGTATCGCTAACGCGCCGTTGACATTTCCAGACATTCAGGTATCCGTCGAGAGACAGTTGGGTTGAGCAAGACAGAACAATTCCTCCAATATTTGCCATTGTTAATTGTACAGAAAACTTGATGCGAATATCTTTCAGAACCATTAGTGATTTAGCAGAACTGATTTGTGGCGGTAGCGGAGGAAGTGGAGGATTTAGATGGAATAACTTCCCATATCGATCAAGTTCACAGCTTACGCAGTTCTTTCATTCCTGTGACCAACCATACATACATGATGGCGATACCAGAAAGTACTGGGTAGAGACCATACTCAAAGAACTGAATCAAGGTTTAGTAACAGTTCAACAGCTACCATCTGATTCAATTATTAGAGTCATTCAAGAGCTTATGGATGCTGTTGACTATCAGAGGGAGAAACTTGACCGTGATGCTGCACTTGTAGACTTGAATCATGTTCTTGGTAGAGACGGTATTCACGCATACTTTGATGCTGCTGGACGTTGTCACGTCAGAAATGTTCAAACGAGTATTACTTCAGCCACTTCCAAAATCCAAGCACGTCCACTTTCTCCTATAGAACTCAGCCGACGGAACGAAATTGCAACTTTCTTAGATACAGCTTCTGAAGACGAGTTTATTGAAGAACTTCTTGTTCCACTCTTTCGTCAATTAGGCTTCCTGCGCGTAACGGCGACTGGTCATCGTGATAAAGCTCTTGAGTATGGCAAAGATTTGTGGATGAAGTACCAACTTCCAACAGGACACTTCATCTACTTCAGCGCCCAAGTCAAAAAAGATAAAATCGATGCAGCAGGGCGAGATATTAACAGCAACATTAGCGGTATCTTAGCTCAAGTACGTATGGCTTTAGATCATCCAATATTCGATCCAGAGACGAATCGAAAGAATCTACTGGATCATGTTTTTATCATTTCTGCTAACTTCATTACTAAGCAAGCTAGAGCTTTACTGAGCGAACATCTGGATGCTGCCGCCCGTCGTCATATCATATTCATGGATAGGGAGGAGCTGTTAGATTTGGGAGCAATCACGAGTGTGCAATTGCTAAAGGATAATAAGCCAAACAGCTTCTCATTTGAGGGGGATGATCCACCTTTCTAGAAACCATATCTTCTTTGCCGGATGAGTTTCGTAGCAATTTACCCTACCTACAGACTTGCCATAGCGCAAGCGAGAAAAGCAAAGCATGAGCGCACTACTTTAGGTTGTCGGCGAGGGCAGAGGGAAAGAGGTGATTGATCGGACAATTGCAACAGATATCACAGGAGAGAATTAGTAGAATTGAGAGAGCTATTAACCCTATTACTACCTATGCTAAAAACTGTCCAAGGCATTTATCAGAACGGACAAATTGAACTCACCGAACTGCCGCAGAATGTGAGCGATCGCACCCAAGTTCTGATCACCTTTCTCGATCCTGGCAAAATCGATCTCACCAAAGTGCGCCAACTGATCGATCAGTTAGAAACGATTGCAGGCATTCAGCAAGGCTTCGAGGAACTAGAGCGCGGTCAAACTCGTCCTATCGGAGATTTCATCCAAGAAATGCAGCAAAAGTATGACATTTCAGGTTGAGATTACTCCGATTGCCGAAGCTCAGATCGAGCAAGCCTACCAATGGTATCGAGAGCGTAATCCCGAATTTGCCTATCGCTGGTTTCGAGGGTTGATGAATGCGATGCTCCCAAGGGGAGCCGCTACGCTAACGCAACACTCCAAGAGAAGCCCCAGCGCTGTGCCTTGGCAGTTGAACGCGAAATTTTTCCTGAAGAAGTTCGGCAGTTACTTTACGGGAAAGCCAAAAACATATATCGAGTGTTGTTTACTATTCGAGATACTACAGTCTACGTGTTGTACGTCCGCCATAGTGTTCAAGCACCATTAACTGTAGATGACCTAGACGATCTAGGAGATGGAGTTTAAATAGGTTGTCGGTGAGGTACAGGTTTGAGGTGATTATCGGTGGGGCGATCGCTCCCCTTAATCATCAACCTGATTCTGTTCCAGTAGAGCGTAAGCGTTACCCATCGAACCTTTGCAAATGTTGGGTTTCGTACCTCAACCATTCCCTACGAGGTCTTTATCAGTTGGAAATTTGGTTTCGGATTCAAGTAAAATGACAAGAAAGCGATCGCTTTCATATTCGCGCATCAGAATTCTGAATTCCAGGCACTTTTCGATAGATGCAGGCAATATCGCCGCGAAAATCAATACTTGCAAAGTAAACTTCATCACCTTGTCTATAGATTTGAGAAACCCAATCGCCTGAATTGGAAAGGCGAAAACACTCGACGCTCATCTGAGATTGATGAATTAACACATATTCTTGTAAAGATGGCGACGTTTGATAATCAGCAAATTTCTCCCCTCTGTCAAAAGCTGCTGTTGAGGGAGATAATACTTCAATCACCAAGATCGGATAGAGGATGAAGTCTTCTGTAGAGTCTGTATCCCGCTCGTCACAAGTTACTACAACATCGGGATAGTAATAGCAGTCTGCTGATTCAATCCTGACTTTAATATCCGAATTGAGAACAAGGCAAGGGGTATCATTCAGATGATTATTGAACAGGGTTACTAAGTTGCCAGCAATAATAACATGAGGTTTCTTCGCCCCTACCATTGCATAGACTTGTCCTCGTCTATATTCATGTTTTATAGGGCTGGTTCGTTCTCCCTCTAGGTAATCTTCTCGTGAAATGTAGAAGCTTTTGTTAATAGTCATTGGGTAGTATTTCAGAATGAGTTGCTATTTTGATAAGTTGTAACCCAGCTTCTGTATGACATTAGGAAATTTGGTTTCGGATTCAAGTAGGATGACAAGAAAGCGATCGCTTCTGATTCAAACTAAGTCAGTCTACTCAGGCAATTCTCCAAAACGTTCTCGATAACGAGCCAATAGAGCCTCAGCTTGTTCCGCCCGTTCCTCTGCTTGCTGTCGCGCCTGCGTTTCCTGCTGAAGTGCCTCCACCAACTCATCAGGAACTAACAACTTCTCTCCGGTATCCTCCCGATAAAAACCAATCAGTTCCCCCTCCACAGCCAAGCGTAACTGCAACGGTTCGCTGCGGCTATCTGTAATTGGCTGATAGCTTTCTCCCTGAAGTCGATACCCCCGCAACTGCTCTTCTATCCACTCTCGTCTGGGGTCAAATAACCAATATTCCTGAACCTCCAACTGCTCGTACAAGGTTTTTTTGAAACCTGTATCTTGCGCTTGAGTTCCTGTAGAAGTCATCTCAAAGATTACAACTGGAACTTGACCTTCTTCCCAAGTTTTGTAGTTGTCTCTTCCTCCCGGTTCAACATCAAAAATTACTATCACATCTGGGGCAACTCGCAACTTGGGAAAACCCTGAGCGTAGTAGAGAAACTGATTGCCCAAAACAGTTGCTTGACGACCCTTGAGATATTGTCTCAGGACTTCTAGCGTTGTCAGTAGAACGTAAAGGTGAGCATAAGTTTCTGCCACTGCACCATCAGCACTTGGATAGAAGGGTTGGGACTGTTTGACCGTGGGTGTAATCGCTGTCATAAGCGCTTCCTTGTTACTTACCCATCCTGTACCGCCCTTACGGCCCGTTGTTTTAGTCGCCAGGGCAGGGACGGCGACCGTGGGAATTGCTAAAATAGTTGTACTGCGGTGTCTTGATGCAGTTGTGTTTAAAGCGATCGCCACCAGTGCAACATTCCCATTCTACCTGCAAGGAACCCTAGGCTCAGACGCGCTACTTGTGCAACAGTAACTCAAAGCTCTGAAAAAGGAATTAGCATGGTCTGGGTTGCCAGTTTCCGAGCAATTCTAAAAATAAAAATTATAAATTGAAAAATGACAAGAATGCAATCAAGGATGAGAATGGCGTCTACCCGCAGGTATGTTAGCCAGACAATTACTGATGATAATTTATTTATAAAACCATGATTTCCTCCAATGAAGCCGAACGACTCACCGCAGTGCGCCGCTACGACATTCTTGACACACCACCGGATGGAGCCTTTGACCGAATCACAGCCCTAGCAACCCGGTTTTTCAACGTCCCGATTTCCATTATTAGCATCGTTGACCATGACCGAATCTGGTTTAAATCTCATCATGGGCTAGAAGTTCAGCAAATTGGACCCGAACTCGGACTCTGTGCCAGTGCGATTTTGCAAGAAGAAGTTTACACCGTTCTGGATGCCAAAGTAGACCCCCGCACGTTAGCAAACTCCTTAGTAGCTGGGGAATTTGGACTTCGTTTTTACGCAGCAGCCCCCTTGCAGACACGCGATGGTTTCAACTTAGGAACTATCTGTGTAATCGACTATCAACCCCGTCAAGTGACCGAGGCAGAAAAGGCAACTCTCACAGACTTAGCCGCCATTGTCCTTGATGAATTGGAACTGCGACTCGCCGCTCAAAAAGCCGTACAATCTGAAGTTGTCCGGCGAATGGCAGCACTGGAAGCAACCAGAGCCAAAAGTGAATTTCTGGCAATGATGAGCCATGAAATCCGGACTCCGATGAACGGAGTCATTGGGATGGCGGGACTACTGTTGAATACAGAACTAACGTTCCAGCAACGGAACTTTGTCGAGATAATTTGTAGCAGTGGCGATTCCTTACTGACAATCATTAACGACATTCTCGACTTCTCCAAAATCGAGTCCGGCAAGCTGGAATTAGAAGAACAACCTTTAAGCTTGTTAGATTGCATTGAAGCTGCCTTAGATTTACTCGCTCCCCGTGCTTATGAAAAAGGCTTAGAACTCGCTTACCAAATCGAGACAGGAACCCCCAGCATAGTGCTGGGAGATGAAATCAGACTGCGCCAAATTCTGGTGAATCTGCTGAGTAATGCAATTAAATTCACTTCTGCCGGGGAAGTAGTGGTTTCAGTAACGGCAAAAGAAGTAATGGTTAATCGGGAATCGGCAATCAGTAACTGGCAAGAAAACCAATCACCCATTCCTCCTTATTCATTACCAAATACCTGTTACCAAATCCAATTTTCCGTCAAAGATACCGGAATTGGTATTCCTTCAGACCGAATGAATCGCCTGTTTAAGTCGTTTAGCCAAGTTGATTCCTCTACCAGCCGTCAATATGGGGGCACGGGGTTGGGACTGGCGATTAGCAAACGCTTGAGTGAAATGATGGGGGGTCAGATGTGGGTTGAAAGTGAAGTTGGACACGGCTCCACTTTTCATTTCACCGTCATCGCCCGATCTTTTCCTGGCTGTCCACTGGTTGAACTCGATGCTGTCCAGCCGCAGTTAGCTGGAAAACGGCTGTTAATTGTGGATGAAAATGCTACCAGCCGCCAGATTTTGATTTTGCAAGCCCAATCTTGGGGGATGATGACGAAGGCAACTGAATCGGGTGCCCAGGCTTTAGGCTGGCTTCGTCAAGGTGAGCGTTTTGATATGGCGATTCTAGATAGGCAAATGCTAGGGATGGATGCCTTGAGCCTAGCGACAGAAATTCGCTCATTACCTAACGCTGAGGCATTACCCGTGGTGATGTTGACTACGTTTGGCAAAGAACCGGGGGAAAAACAGTTAGAGCGAGTAAAATTTGCAGCCTTCCTGAATAAGCCGATTAAACAATCTCAGCTTTACAATACCTTGAGTGGTCTGTTGGCACGAGAGCCGATCAAGGTGCAGCGCCCGCCCTTTACTTTACCTGAGCTTCAGCCCCACCTTGCCGAAGCTCTCCCCTTGCGAATTCTTGTAGCCGAGGACAATCGGGTGAACCAGAAGGTGGCTTTGCACTTACTGCAACAGTTGGGATATCAAGCCGATGTTGTTGACAATGGTCTAGAAGTGCTGGAAGCCTTGCGGCGTCAATCCTACGATCTGGTGCTGATGGATGTGCAGATGCCAGAAATGGATGGGTTAGAGGCGAGTCGTGGCATCTGCCAAGAAGGGTTGGCAACCGATGGTAGAGGGGATGCCTGCCCTACAAAACCTTGGATTATTGCTATGACGGCTAATGTCATGCAAGGCGATCGCCAAGCGTGTCTGGAAGCTGGCATGGACGACTATATCAGCAAGCCGATCCGAAAGGAAGAGTTAGTTCAGGCTTTGCAGAGGTGCAGAGGTGCAGAGGTGCAGGGAAGTGGGGGAGACAACACAACAGAGGGCGAAGCCACTACTTTACTCCACACTGAGTCCGGACAGGGTAGTGACGCAACATTATCATTCAGTAGTCCTATTGATGCCAATACCCTGCAATCATTTGCTAAAACAGTGGGAGGTAACGCCTCAAATTTATTGACTCAATTGATTAATTGCTATTTAGAAGATGCTCCCAAACTGCTGCAAGCAATCGGGACAGCAGCGAGTAACCAAGATGCGATCGCGCTTAGGCAAGCATCTCATACCTTAAAAGCCAGCAGTGCTGCTCTTGGTGCAATACAACTGGCTACTTTGTGTAAACAGCTCGAAGCGATGAGTCGGGCTGGAGAAATTGCTGGTGCATCCAAAATTGTTGTACAGATCGAAACAGAGTCTGAAACCGTTAAGGCGGCTTTGCAGATGGCAGCACAATCAAATCAGCGATGAAGATTACTTGCACTGAACCAGATTCCTACCTCGTCCTGATTGTTGACGACGACAGATTCACGCGGATGCAGCTGCGCGGCATGATGGAACACGAAGGCTACAAGGTGGCAGAGGCAAGTGATGGAGAGGAAGGCTTAGCTGCCTACACAAGCCTGCATCCAGACATTGTTTTGCTAGATGCGTTGATGCCGATTCTGGATGGTTTTGCTTGCTGTAGCCAGTTAAAATCCCTTCCTCAAGGCGATCGCACACCTGTTTTAATCATTACCAGCCTTGACGACCGAGAATCCGTCAATCAGGCGTTTGAGGCAGGTGCCACCGATTATGTCACTAAGCCGGTACACTGGGCAGTGCTGCGCCAACGGGTGCGCCGTCTCCTCCAGGCGAGTCGAGCAGCGGAAGAATTGCGACAGCAAAATCAGCGACAACGGCTAATGGGAGCGATGTTAGAGCGCATCCGCCAATCTCTGAACTTGGAAGAAATTCTCAATACTACAGCCAGCGAGGTGCGGCAATTTCTTGCCTCCGACCGAGTGATTATTTATCGCTTCAATCCGGATTGGAGTGGCGTCGTGGAGGTGGAATCTGTAGATGAGCCTTGGACTCCGATCTTAGGGAAAACACTTTTAGATCCGTGCTTTACTCAAAATTATGTCGAGCTTTACAAACACGGTCGTATCAGCGCCACGGCGGATATTTACACAGCCGGTTTGAGACAGTGTCACATCGATTTATTGTCTCAGTTTCAAGTCAAAGCTAATTTGGTGGTACCCATCCTGCAAAACAGGACTGAGGTGAAAGGACTCAGGACTGAGGAAGGGGAGCCGGGAAGCCCCCAGTCTTTAGCCCTCAGCACGGATAGCACTGAGTTATGGGGACTGTTGATTGCTCATCACTGTTCGCAACCTCGGCAATGGCAACAGTGGGAGATAGATTTTCTCTGTTCGTTGGCAACCCAGGTAGCGATCGCCATTCAACAATCTGAACTTTACCATCAGGTGCAGCAGCTCAACACAAACCTCGAACACCAGGTACAGGAACGCACCGCTCAGTTGCAGCAAGCTCTCAAATTTGAAGCGATGCTCAAACGAATTACTGATAAAGTGCGCGACAGCCTCGATGAAAGCCACATTTTGCAAACAGCCGTGCAAGAATTAGCACAAGTGCTGGGAGTTAAGTATTGCGATACGGCATTGTATGACATCAATGGGGCTACTTCCACGGTTTGCTATGAGTACACGCTCTCAATGCCTTCAGCTGAGGGAAGCGAAATCCAAATGGCAAGTAATCCGGCGATTTACTCCCAACTGTTGCAAGGAAAGTATCTGCAATTTTGCAAACTAGGTCCCAACCCAATTCAGCCGATTTCCGGTCAATCTTCAGTCTTGGCTTGTCCTATTTTTGATAACCAAGGGGTTTTGGGCGATCTGTGGTTATTAAACGATCGGGGATATATTTTTAACGAACTAGAGATTCGTTTATTACAACAGGTCGCTAATCAATGCGCGATCGCTATTCGTCAAGCCCGACTTTACCAAGCTTCACTGGCTCAAGTAAATGAATTAGAAAAACTCAATCAACTCAAAGATGATTTTTTAAGTACGGTTTCTCACGAATTACGCACCCCGGTATCCAACATGAAAATGGCAATTCAAATGTTGGAAGTTATTATGGAAAAACAATGCGATTGGTATGATGAGATAACCAGTCAAAAGGTCGAAGATCACCCAATTTATCGCTATTTCGAGTTGCTGAATGATGAGTGCAACCGAGAAATGAACCTAATTAACGATCTACTGCAATTACAGCAACTCAATGCAGGGGCGCATCCTTTAGAAAAGACAAGTATTCACTTACAAGACTGGATTCCCCATATCGTAGAACCTTTTGAACAGCGAACTCAAAAATACCAGCAAATATTACAAGTAAACATTCCCGAAGAACTGCCTCTTCTTGTTTCGGATCCATTCAGTTTGGCACGTATCCTCACCGAATTGCTGAATAATGCTTGTAAGTATACTCCACCAGAAGAAAAGATTACGGTAGCTGTTTATGTTAAATCGGAAAAGCTTCAGATCGAAGTGAGCAATTCTGGGATCGAGATTCCCACGAATGAACTTTCCCGTATCTTTGATAAGTTCTACCGCATTCCGAGTAATGACCCGTGGAAGCATGGCGGGACTGGTTTAGGACTAGCACTCGTCCAAAAATTGGTAGCTTATTTAGGAGGATCTATTAAAGTTGAAAGTACATCTAAAAAAACCTGTTTTTTAGTTGAATTGCCGATTAATTGATAGGAATAAAAATTGGTAATAGACAATAGAAAGTAAAAATTAAACATCGTATTTTGCTCAATGACTAATTACCAATCTGCGGGTGGTGTGCCAGAAGAAAGTGTGGGTCGTATTTTACAGCGGGGGGGTGAAGAACTGGCGCTGGAGAAAGTGAGCGATCGCTTCACGGTTCGCCCCGCCACCTCCGACGCTACATCTGAGGAGTTCGCGCTAACAATTCCCGCCCAAGCGCACCAGGAAATTCCCGGTAGAAGCGGGATGACCCCTCCCCTACAAGAATTTATTGTTGACCCATCCCAGCGAGACGAAGCCATGCAGGCGGCACGAGAATCAGAGGATGTCGCCTTTGCCAGTCATGTCTATAAACTCAAAGAGAATCCGCAGACGTTAATTTACCTAACGGATCAGGTGACAATTCAATTTGCCCCGCTGGTGGATGAGGAAACCCAAAGAGCGATCGCATCTTTATTTGGCTTACAATTGCTGCGACCTGTCAGCGGGATTCCCAACACCTTCGTCTTCGAGGTCAGTCCGCAAGCACAGGAAAATCCCATCAAAATTGCCAACCGCTTAATCGGGCGAAAAGAGGTACTCACCGCCGAACCCAACATCGTCGTGCGACAAGAAAAGCACTACCGACCCAAAGATTCCCTATATTCCAAGCAATGGTATCTCAACAACCTTGGCGGATCTCAGATGGCAGCCGGTTCTCACATTTCGGTTGAGAAAGCTTGGGATATCACCAGAGGCATCCGTTCCATCGTTGTCGCAGTGGCAGATGATGGCTTCGACCTCAACCACCCGGATTTTCAGGGAACTGGCAAAATTGTTGCCCCTAAAGACTTCAAAGAACAAGACTTCTTGCCGCTACCTGGAGACGATAATGAAAACCACGGAACCGCTTGTGCTGGGGTTGCAGTGGCAGAAGAAACCGGCACCGGCATTGTGGGAGTCGCCCCTGGCTGTGCCCTGATGCCCCTCCGCACCACTGGCTATCTAGATGACGAAGCCATCGAACAACTATTTGACTGGGCGATCAACAACGGTGCTGCGGTCATTTCCTGTAGCTGGGGGCCAGCAGCCGTCTACTTCCCCCTCTCCCTGCGGCAACGCGCCGCCCTAACTCGTGCCGCGACCCAAGGACGGGACGGTAAAGGCTGTGTCATCGTCTTTGCTGCTGGGAATGCGAATCGTCCTATCAGCGGCACGATTAACGAGCAGGGATGGCCTAATAACCTGTTAAAAGGTCCTACCCAGTGGCTGGGTGGTTTCACCGTTCATCCAGATGCGATCGCGGTTTCTGCTTGTACCAGCCTCAACAAAAAATCTGCCTACAGTAACTGGGGAACCAACGTCTCTGTCTGTGCCCCCAGCAATAATGCGCCGCCAGGAATGTGGTTTGAACAAACCGGCTATGTCAGTACCGCCCCCGAAGTCAGAGCATTGCTGCCAGGATTGGGCATCTTTACCACTGACCGACTAGGGGCAGCTGGATACGACAGCAACAACTTCACCAGTGACTTCGGCGGCACCTCCAGTGCTTGTCCCGTTGTCGCAGGCGTCGCTGCCCTGATTCTGTCAGCCAATCCCGATTTAACTGCAAAAGAAGTCAGGCAAATTCTGCAACAAACCGCTGACAAAGTAGTTGACCCCGACTCCGACCCCCAATTGACTTTTCGATTGGGCAGTTACGATGCGAACGGTTTCTCTCAGTGGTTCGGCTATGGCAAAGTCAATGCTTTTAAAGCTGTTCAAGCTGCCCAACAGCAGCGCGTCCAACCATCGCAAGCCTCCCAAGTTTTGCAAGGACGCAATGACAACCTCGTCCCCATTCCCGACTACAACTCCCAAGGTGTTACCAGCGCAATTAACGCGACTAACGCCAGCCCCCTACGAGATATCCAAGTCAGCGTCAACATTCAACACGAGTTTCTAGGGGATATCGAGGTTAGTTTGAGAAGTCCTAACGGGATTACGGTGCTGTTGCAAGGTCGCACGCTGGGTTCTACAACTCAATTGCAAGCCACCTACACGCTGCAAAATACCCCCGCACTCAAGCAACTCCTCAACAAACCCGCAGCAGGCGTCTGGCAGTTGTGGGTGGTGGATTATGCCCAGATGGATACTGGGACTTTGAACAGCTGGGAATTAACCTTGGGCGTCTGAGTAGGGCACTGCACTGCCGTGCCCATTGGTGTCCACTTAAGATTGGCTTGGCGGTTGAAACCGCAGCTATACAGACTCGCACCTGCCTTCTCCAGTTCAAAACTCATGATTTTTCTTTAGTCCGCGTCAGGCGGGCTTAGTTTATAAATGCGAAGCAACTTCTGCCCCTCTTCTTCTTGAAGGGGGGTAAGGGGGGTTGGCGTAGCCGCAACTTCCAGTCGCCAGGGCTTAAGTTGACTTTTATCAACAGGACTTACGCAACATCACCACATGTGGGGGCAACCACAGGGGATTGCTCCTACAAAACTCTATATGTATAAGCTTTGCGTAAGTCCCGATCAATACCGTAATTGACTGACGCTCTAGATGATTCGTGAAACTCTGTAGAGACACGACATATCGCGTCTCTACTTAAATGGGATTGTCTATAGCAAGCAATCCGAATTGATGTATAGAAATAGCGGCAACCGTAATCAGTAATGGGTTCTCTCCAATTACCCATTACCAATTACCTAAAAGCTTTTGTTCGCGAATGAATGAGAATTGCGATAGAGATTTTAAAACGATGACTGAGCGCCCGATACTTTCTCTAAGGGGGGAGCAGCACAGAGCGTATCCACCTCTTCTACTTCGCATCCATCTATCTGTTTAAGCGCAGCTTCTAAATCGGCGGTTAGTTTTTTCGCACTTTGTTTTGGCGTATTGCTGCAATAATTCGCTACTGAGATCGGCGAACCAATGTGAACTTTGATACCGCAGCCCCAATGCGGCACCGGGCTGCCGTAACGGACGCTGATGGGCACAATTTTGACATCCAATTCTGGTTGGCTGGATTCCACTTGCAAGGCAATTCGAGCCAAACCCGACTTGAGGGGGTGAACGCGCTTATCCTGGTAGATGCCGCCCTCTGGGAAGATGACCAGCACTTCTCCCTGGCGGAGAACTTCGACGCCATGACGAAAAGTGCCAACTCCCGGATTTCGAGTATCCACTGGAAACCCTCCCATGCGGCTGATGAACCACCCTTGCAACCCTTTCATTTCATCCGCTGACACCATAAACCGCAGGTCACGACCCGTCACAGGTCGTCCAGCGGCGTGAGGCACGACAAACGCATCCCAGCGGGCGCGATGGGTCGGAGCCAGAATCACCGGCCCGGTAGCGGGGATATTCTCTTGTCCGGTGACTTCGGCTTTACCAAAATAAAACGGTATGACAAGATATTTCGTCAGCTTATAGCCTAAGGAAGCTAGCCAAGGTAAAACACGGGAAGTAACAGGAACTACCTTGACAGGTTTTGGTGTCTCTATCGTTTGTTCAGAGGGGTCGAACTGAGTCATCACGAATAAAACTTCTCACAGCATCCATAATTCCAGCTTATGTATGATTACGGCATCTGTCTTCTACTAGAAGGACAGTTCTCATGCTGTCATTAGCAGAGTAAAAGTAAACATAATAAGAGCAATTCTTTTGTTTTGCCTTTTGCCTTTTTACTTTTGACTTTTTAAGCGCCGCTGGGCAAACCAGGATTGCAGATGTTGGCGGCAGGCAGACTCTAAGATACCACTGATGACTGGCAAGCGGTGGTTAGAGCCAGCACTATCTGGAATATTGGCAACGGTACGAATCGCGCCAGTTTTTGGATCGTCCACACCGTAAACGAGAAGCCGCAGACGTGCTAGCGCGATCGCACCGGCGCACATGGGGCAAGGTTCTAGGGTAACGTAGAGGGTGCATTGGTTAAGGTGCCAGTTCTGCATTGCTTGCCCAGCAGCTCTAAGAGCTAAAATTTCGGCGTGGGCAGTCGGGTCTTGATCGCGCTCTTTGCGATTTTCACCCTCTGCAATCAAGTTACCATCTGCACTAACAATCACTGCTCCCACTGGCACTTCCCCAGCATCACCCGCCTTCTCGGCAAGTTCTAGCGCTCGACTCATCCATTGTCGGTGAACTAGGTACGCAGAGTCCTCAATTCCTGGTGGCGGAATTTCCATAGCCATGCTAGTGCCCGTACCGGCTATACAAACTAAACTCGCCTGTGCTGGCTAATTTTAGCCTTAAATGGCGGGTTGAGCCAGTAGGGGGTCTAATTTTCCGTCTGTATTCAGCTGATAGAGGTCATCGCTTCCACCAATGTGCTGCTCATTGATGAAAATCTGCGGCACGCTTCGACTCCCGTTGGCACGCTCAGCCATCTTAGCTCTGGCTGCCTCATCACCATCAATTTTATATTCGGTAAAGTTGACGCCCTTCCACCAGAGCAACATCTTTGCTCTGATACAAAAGGGACAAGTTTGCCAAGTATAGATTTCAACGTTGGCTTTGTTGCGTTCTGGATGACGCTTTAGGATTGGATTAAGAAAGTCAAACATTTTAGGATTTTTGAATTCTCTAGATTTGGATATGTGTTTAGCCGTCGGCATTCAGCAATGCGCCTTCAGTTTAATTGACCAAGCCCAGGACTGAATACCTCTCTCTAGACTAGATCGTTCTTTTAAGCAAGACAACAACTGCAATATATTAGCAAATTTAGCAAATTAAAGGATTAATTTTATTGTTTGATGTTTTTATTTTCTAATTAGATATAGCAATCCTATTTGAGTTGTGAGATGCCAGCGGTTTAGATACCCGACTTCGTAAGAGAAGTCGGGTATCTCGCCTTCACGAATCATTTAGGACTGCTATAGCGTTGGCAAGTGCGACGGATCGCGCTAACCTTTGAGCAAATCCGGTTCTGTTTAGAGGCACCCTTGGCAGCAGATTTTAGACTTTTTTTAGAAGTAAATTGCTGTCTCGTCCGGTTTTTGCCTAGAAAGTTGATAAAGAATGTTAATGACTTCGCCCTTCTATTCGGTGAGGATTTTTAGCTAGCTAGTTTTTTTATTACAAAATACAATTGTTGCATCGCTTAAAAAGCTGTCTGTAAAGCCTTAGCCGCCTAGTCAGGGGTGATTGAAGAGCTACTCCTATGCTTACTACCTACCGTGTTACACACCAAAGGGATCGCGCTTTGTTCAATTTAGATTTAAGATAATTAATAAAAATGGTTAATTTTATTAAAGAAACTAATAATATATTCTCTATGCTCGACCCTTACGCTTTACCGCTCCATCAAGCAATTGATCGTAACCCTCTGACAGTGACTCCAGACACGCTAGCCACAGAGGCGATCGCATTGATGAGTCGGGCACAGGCTAGCTGTGTCATCGTGGTAGAGCAACAGCAGGTAACGGCGGAAGAACCAACACAAGTAGCAACACAAACCCCGATCGGAATTTTTACAGAACGGGACTTAGTTCAAGTTACGGCTTTAGGTAGGGACATTCAAGGTGTAGCGATCGCTGCACTGATGAACCAGCCACTCATCACCCTCAACGAATCCCAAGTACAAGATATCCAAACCATCAGCCGACTGTTTCGCCACCATCAGATTCGCCATCTGTTGATTGTACAGGACGAATCCGGTCAACTGGTAGGAATCATGACGCCAACCAGTCTGATGCCAGTCGTTAGCGATCGCTATAACCCGAAACCGGAAAACTTCTTCGGCTATTCAAACTTAGAATTGCCTGAGAGGGAAGCTCGTTACCGATTGCTGGCAGAAAACTGCACCGACATGATTTCCACTCACACTCCGGAAGGTGTTTATCTTTACGTTTCACCTGTATGCAGTATTTTACTGGGATATGAGCCGGATGAACTCCTGGGACACTCGGTGCTTGAATTTTGCCACCCGCAAGATTTGGTAGTGATGGAGCAATTTGCTCAGAATGACACTGTTACTTTAAGAGAACATTCAACCCAGCTAAACTTTCCAGAAATCGGCACAGTTAGCTACCGGATTCGTCATCGGCAAGGTTATTACATCTGGTTAAAAACTACGCTCCGAACTATCCGCCATCCGGATACGGGTGCAGTGCAAGAAATCATCGCCGTTTCGTGCAATATTAGCCAGCGCCAGCAGGCAGAAACCGAGTTAAGAGAAAGTCAAGAAAAATACAAAGTTATTTTTCAACGTTTTCCAATTGGCATTTGCATTACCGATAAAAACGGCAATATTATTGAAGCTAATCAAGCTTCAGAAAAGATTCTCGGTTTATCCACTGAAAAACATAAAACAAGAAGCTGTGACAGCAAAGAATGGCGCATCGTTCGACCGGATGGCACCCCAATGCCACCGGAAGAATTTGCTAGCGTTCGAGCATTAAAAGAAAATAAAGTGATTGAAAATCGAGAAATGGGAATTGTGAACGACCAGGATGAAATAACCTGGATTAACGTTACTGCTATTCCCATTCCTCTCAAAGATTATGGTGTTGCGATCGCTTACGTTGATATCACAGAGCGTAAAGCCGCAGAGGAGAAAGTTGAGAAATCGCTTTCTCTGCTTCGCGCCACGCTTGAATCAACTGCGGACGGCATCGTGGCAGTGAGCCTGGAAGGAGATATTGTCACTTACAATCAGAAATTTCTTCAGATGTGGCAGGTTCCAGAAGACCTGATAGGCTCACCTCGCGCTGACAAACGACTAATCTTTCTTAAAAACCAGCTTAAAGAGCCAGAAGCCTATCTGAGACGGGTTTGGGAACTTTCCAGGCAACCAGAAGCCAAGGCAGACGACATTCTGGAATTAAAAAATGGGAAAATCTTTGAGCGCTACTCCACACCGCACCGACTCGGCGAACAAATCATTGGCAGGGTGTGGAGCTTTCTTGACATTACCGAACGGACGCGAACGGAGGAGGCATTGCACTCTTCTATTGAGCGGGAGCGCTTGCTAGGGAGGATACAAGGGCGCATCCGCCAATCGTTGCATTTGAACGAAATCCTCAACACAGCGGTTGCGGAGGTGCGAAACTTTCTGCAAGCGGAACGAGTTGCTCTTTATCGGCTCGATCCTCGCGGTGCCTGCTTTGTCGTCGAATCTGTCGCACCCGGTGGTGAATCTATTCTGGATGTCTCGCTGTATGACCCCTGCTTTGAGGCGGAATATATCCAAAAGTTTCAAACCACCGGGTATGTGTCGGCGGTGGATGATATTTACCAAGCGGATCTGCCTGCGAGTTACGTGAAGTTACTGGCAGGAGCAGGAATTCAGGCAAATTTGATGGTGCCAATCTTGATTCGGGAACAGGGAGGGGGAAACCGAGAAGGGAAGAATGAATCCAAAACCCAAAATGCCGCCCCTTTGCGTCCCCCTTTATCGAATCCATCTGCCAAAATTCATTTATGGGGGATACTCTGCGTCCATCAATGCTCTGGATCTCGTCACTGGGAGCCGTATGAAATTAAGTTGTTGCAACAATTGTCCGTCGGGTTAGCGATCGCAATTCAGCAGTCTTCCCTCTTCAAACAGCTGGAGGAAGCCAACCGGGAGTTGCAGTGCATCGCTTCTCTGGATGGCTTAACTCAGGTGGCGAATCGGCGCAGGTTTGACGAATATCTAGCCCAAGAGTGGCGGCGGCTGGCACGAGAACAAGCGCCGATTTCGCTGATTTTCTGCGATATTGACTGTTTTAAAATCTACAACGATACCTACGGTCATCAAGCTGGAGATAGCTGTTTGCGACAGGTTGCTGGTGCGATTCGTTTGATGCTGAAGCGCTCAAGCGATCTAGTTGCCCGTTATGGAGGCGAGGAGTTTGCCCTAATTTTGCCCAACACTCCCTCTGCGGGTGCCGGTTACATCGCCGAGTCGATCCGTTCAATGGTGAAAAGCTTAGAGATTGTCCACGTCCACTCACCAGTCAGCCCATACGTCACGCTGAGTCTGGGTGTCGCCAGCATGGTTCCCAGTTTAACGTCTTCACCGGCAGCGCTGATTACAGCAGCCGATGAGGCGCTGTATCAAGCGAAAAAAGAGGGACGCGATCGCGTTAGCGTATGCGGCTAGACGCGGCTCTTCGCGTTAGTTCGCGTAGGGAATGGTTGAGGCAACGTTACCCAACAAATGCTTATGTTTTGTTGGGTTGAGGAACGAAACCCAACCTACAATTATTTTTAACCGAACCGTATTGATGCCAATACAACTTTTCAAACATCCTATAAGCAGCTCTTCGCGTTAGCGTACACCAAAATCATTGAGAGCATCGCCCTGTCCTACAAATTGATAATTTCTAACTTTTATTTTTTAACCTCTTAGATTTAACAAGCTCTGTTGCCGCTTCCGCCGGAACCGGGGGACTAAACAGATAACCCTGCAAGCCATCACACTGAACTGAGTACAAAAAATCCAATTGTTCTACTGTTTCAACACCCTCAGCAATCACTTTTAAATTGAGTCCATGACCCAGTGCCATGACTGCCTTGATAATCGCAGCATCATGAGTATCCGTCATCAGATCGCGAATAAATGAGCGATCGATTTTTAGCGTATTGAGCGGAAAGTGTTTTAGATAGCTCAGTGAAGAATAACCCGTCCCAAAATCATCCATTGAAATGTGAATTCCCAGATCCTGCAACTTCTGCAACACAGAAATTGTCCATTCCACATCCTGCATCGCAATGCTTTCAGTAATTTCGAGTTCCAGATAACGAGGTTCCAACTCAGTTTCAGCCAGAACTTGCTTAACAACTTTTACTAAATTGGGTTGCTGAACTTGACGCCCTGAAAGATTCACGGCAACCCGGATTGGCGGCAAGCCAAGTAATTGCCAAAGACGATTTTGCATGCAAGCTGTCCGCAAAACCCATTCTCCAATCGGACAGATCAAACCCGTTTCTTCTGCAAGGGGAATAAATTGATAAGGTGGAATTAATCCTAGTTCTGGAGATTGCCACCGAATCAGCGCTTCCATGCCCACAATTTGACCTGTTTTTAAGTCTACTTGCGGCTGGTAATGTAACAGAAATTCCTCGCGTTCTAAGGCTTTGTAAAGTCTGTTTTCTAACCTCAGTCGTTCTAGCGCTTTTGCCCCCAGGGCTGGTGTATATAGCTGGTAATTATTGCGACCTTGTTGCTTGGCTCTGTACATCGCCGCATCGGCGTTTTTTAACAGCGTTTCTACATCTTCCCCATCATAAGGAGCTAAAGCAATCCCCAAACTCGCCTTGATGTGTAAAGAGCTATCATGATATGTCTCTACATCGTCAAAATGAAAAGGAACGTTTAGGGAACCCAGAATTCTTTTCGCAATCTTGGTAACATCTTCCAGACAAGTGATTGGGGACAGCATAATGGTGAATTCATCCCCACCCCAACGAGCAACAATGTCGCTTTCTCGCAGACAGTCTGCGATGCGTCGAGCCGCACCTTGCAGCAGCAGGTCGCCTACGGCATGACCGAGAGTGTCGTTAATCGTTTTGAAGCCATCCAGGTCGAGAAACACCACCGCCAGCATATCGCCGCGATTCAGATGAGTGCTTGCTAGTGCCAGAGAAAGCCGGTCATTGAATAGCAGTCGGTTGGGCAAACCAGTTAAGAGGTCATGAGACGCCTGATGTCGGATTGTATCCTCTACCCGCCTTTGCATTACTGCCATGTAGAGGTGGGTTCCCACAGCTTGAGCCAGCTTGAGTTCTTCTTGCGTCCACTCTTTAGCTTGTCCTTGGGTGATTTCTCGCCATGCTTCAAATGACTGGCGGGGGCGCACGTTGCGTTCGTCGGAATTCTGACGCCCTGCCCATAGGGTTTCTGTATTCATCTCATGGCGGAAGATGGTGAGACACCCTACGCATTGCTGATGATATGTCAGAGGCACGATTAAAATAGAGCGAATGGTCGTTGGCTTGAAAGCAGAGGCTAAATACTTTAGTTGTGGTTCTTGATATAAATCGGGAATGGTGTAGAGAAAATTTTGACTTTTAAAATTTGATATTTCGCTAGCTGCTCCGTAGCGGTGGCGCGAAGATTCAAGGATATGGTTTTGAGGGTTAAATTCTGACTCTAGAAACCAGGAGTCAGAAGATTCCTGGATAAGATTCTGATGACTGACGGCTTGATTGTTGTCTTTGTAATGGTTTGCAGTAGCACTGCCTGGGATGCTGACGCTTCTCGGTTTCCCGGAGATAATTTGTTGCCAAAAGGGAGTTTCTTCAATCCAAGGCAGGATTGGCTGCTTGCCAGAGGTATAAAGTTGAGCAGGTTGACCAGTTGTATCTGCTGTAATATACAATCTGCCAGCGTCACCCTGTAAGGCGTTAACGGTTTTTTCTAAAACGGTCTGCCGAATTTCGGAAATTTTTAATGGGGAGTGGAGCAGACTGCTGATTTGGTTGATCGTTGACTCATGCTGAGCTTGTTCGCGTGCGGTTTGGAGAAGATGGGACTGAGCGATCGCAATTGACACCTGATCCACCAGCAGCTGGACAATTTGCAACTCTTGTTCGCTAAGTTTTCGCTGGGACACGTGGTGACACACCAACAACCCCCACAAGCTGTTTTGATGCAGGATTGGCACGGCTAGAGAAGCCCTCACCCCCATCGTCGTCAGATATTCGACGTGGCAAGGATCGACTGGGGAATAGCGGATATCTCTAGTTGCTAGATTTCTGCCGGTTGATAGACAATCTAACTGCTCTTGAGTTTTCTGCCTAGAAACGACATCGATAATGACTCGCTGGCGGACTTTGACAAACAACTCACGAGCATGGGGAGGAATGTCCTCCGCTGGAAACCGCAGCCCCATCATAGAGGGTAAGCGATCGCCATTTATAGATTCGGCAATCACTTCGCCACTGGCATCCGGATGAAATCGGTAAATTTTGACCCGATCCATGTCTAAAAAGGAACGAATTTCCCGCGCTGTTGTCGCCAATATCTCTTGTAGCTCTAAAGATTGGCGAATTCGCGTCGTAATTCGATTTAGCAAGTTTTCTCTATCGTAAGGTCGGGTTGTCCCCGTCCTTCCTGCTTGCTGTAATGTCGGTATATTCTTTCGTCGAACCATTCAATTAAACCTGTCTAGAGAGAGAAATAGATCCCTTAAATACCAGTATGAAGTGTTACATCTATCCTGAGATGGAAAAAAAATAAATTTGTAACTAAATAATTAAATGATGTTACGCCGAGAATTGAGTGCTACTTGCGTGCCGTGCTTATGTTTTGCTAGTGTTCATGTCCACCTGAGTGCGATCGCACAGATGATTTTTTAAGCAATGAATAGCGTAGCCCAAAAACTTGAAAGTCTCCTCTCCAGCTCCGGCATTGTTCAGTGGGAACAGATAGAAGGCACCCGAAAAGCACAAATATCTCAAGCAATTGCACCGGGAACCACCCTTAATTGCATTGTTTATCCCCACACGGAGGAAGAACTCGCTCAGGTTATGGCTTGTGCCTACCAGCAACGATGGGGCGTCTTACCCTGTGGCAGCGCCAGCAAACTGGATTGGGGCGGATTGGTAGATGGGGTCAATTTGGTTGTCAGTACCGAACGCCTCAATCGCTTAATCGCTCATGCGGTTGGCGACTTAACCGTTACGGTGGAAGCAGGCATGAAATTTGCCGAACTGCAAAAGATTTTAGCGCAACAAAGTCAATTTCTTGCTCTAGATCCAGCTTATCCAAAAGACGCCACTATTGGCGGCATTGTGGCGACAGCTTGGGGCGGCTCCTTGCGACAACGCTATGGCGGAGTTCGGGATATGCTACTGGGTCTTTCTTTTGTCCGCACCGATGGTCAAATTGCCAAAGCTGGGGGTCGGGTGGTAAAAAATGTTGCCGGTTACGACATGATGAAGCTATTCACCGGCTCTTTTGGAACCCTAGGGATTGTCAGTCAAGTTACGTTTCGGGTTTATCCCCTGCCTGAGGCATCTGCAACCGTAGTGCTGACTGGCACAGCCGAAGGAATTGCCGCAGCAACCAAAACTTTGCTAGCTTCAGCCTTGACGCCCACGGCTGTTGACTTGCTATCAACTCAGATCGTGGCTAGTTTAGGGTTAGGGGAGGGAATTGGGGCGATCGCTCGCTTTCAAAGTATATCGCCGAGTGTGAAGGAACAGGGCGCTCGATGGTTGGAAGTGGGGCAGCATCTGGGTTTACAGGGTGTCCTGTATTCAGATGCCGATGAGGCTGAGTTATGGCAGAAGTTACAAGAACAAATGTGGACATCCCACACAGAGGCAGCGATCGCTTGCAAAATAGGAGTATTACCGACTGCCGCCGCTACCATTTTGACTCATCTGCAAATCCACGTCCCATCGGTGATGTGTCTGATTCATGCTGGGAGTGGGTTGGGGCTATTGCGGTGCAATGGTGATGTTGGAGAGAAAACAGCGATCGCGTTTTTACAACAGATGCGATCGCTCTGTGAATCTCACGGTGGGTTTCTGACGATTCTGGAAGCGCCTATCTCCTTGAAGCAGCAACTAGATGTCTGGGGTTATACCGGCAATGCCCTGGATTTAATGCAGAAAATCAAAACGCAATTTGATCCAGAAAATATTTTAAGTCCAAATCGTTTTGTCGGTGGAATGTGAACAAAGCGCTTTCATCGCCGAAAATACCGCCTAAAAAGTAGGGAAGATTACACCCATCCATGCAAACATCAGAGAATTCTTTGACAAATTTAGATGATTCAAACCCGATTAAAATTAACGGATTTGATAACGATCATCCCCCAGATCCCAAGTTAATTGATAGCTGCGTTCACTGCGGTTTTTGTCTTTCTACTTGTCCCAGCTATCGGGTGATTGGCAAAGAGATGGATTCTCCCAGAGGCAGAATTTATCTCATGGATGCTATCAATAAAGGTGAGATTCCTCTGAATACTGCCACAGTGCAACATTTTGACTCTTGCTTGGGATGTCTTGCCTGTGTCACAACCTGTCCTTCTGGCGTGCAGTATGACAAGTTGATTACTGCCATGCGCCCCCAAATTGAACGTAATTATTCGCGCAGTTTGCCAGACAAGTTGTATCGGAAACTTATTTTTTCGCTATTTCCTTATCCCAATCGGCTGCGAGTTTTGCTGGTGCCTCTGATGGTCTATCAGAAATTAGGCTGGCAAAAATTAGTTCGTTCGACCGGATTACTCCAGCGCCTTTCTCCTCGCTTGGCGGCGATGGAATCAAATCTGCCAGAAATTACTCCCAGTAGCTTTGTAGACACCCTACCAGAGTTGATTCCGGCTGAGGGTGAGAAACGCTATCGGGTGGGCGTTATTTTGGGCTGCGTGCAACGTCTATTCTTTTCAAAGGTAAATGAAGCAACGGTGCGGGTATTAACCGCCAATGGCTGTGAAGTCGTGATTCCAAAGACTCAGGGATGTTGTGCTGCATTGCCGCATCACCAAGGACAGGAAGAACAAGCAAAAGCGATCGCTCGCCAAATGATTGATAGTTTTGAAGGTACAAATGTTGATGCCATCATCATCAATGCTGCGGGTTGCGGTCATACTCTAAAAGAATACGGACACCTCCTCCAAGATGACCCTGATTATCAAGAGAAAGCCGTAAAATTTGCCGCTCAAGTGAAAGACGCTCAAGAGTTTCTTTACGAAGCAGGAATAACTGCGAAACTTTCCCCGCTTTCTGATAAACCACTGACTTTGGTTTATCAAGATGCCTGTCATTTATTGCATGGGCAAAAAATTAGTTTGCAACCGCGCCAATTATTACGACAAATTCCAGGCGTCCAACTGCGGGAACCTATTGATGCAGCTTTGTGTTGTGGCAGTGCTGGGGTTTATAATATGTTGCAACCTGAAGTTGCTGGAGAATTGGGTAAGCAAAAAGTTGAGAACCTTCTCAATACAGGTGCTGAATTAATTGCGTCTGCGAATCCCGGTTGTACGATCCAAATTAGCAAGCATTTAGAACTTCAAGAAAAGGCAATTCCCATCATGCATCCCGTAGAGTTGTTGGATTTGTCAATTCGGGGAGTGAAACTGTACGAGTAGAGAAATTTTCGATTACCGCAAAGGTGATAGCAGAGGTAGAAGGCGATCGCTTATGGTACAAACACCTACTAAAACACTGACTCTAGAGGAGTTTCTGAAATTACCAGAAACTAAACCAGCCAGTGAATACATCAACGGTAAAATTATCCAAAAACCAATGCCGCAGGGGAAGCCCAGTAAGTTACAAGGAAAGCTAGTCACTGCTATTAACGAGGTAGTTGAAGCTAAGCGAATTGCCTTAGCCTTTCCGGAATTACGGTGTACCTTTGGCGGACGAGCAATCGTGCCAGATGTGGCGGTGTTTGCTTGGGATAGAATCCCCCTTGATGAGAATGGGGATGTTGCTAATGTATTCCAGGCTGCTCCAGATTGGACAATTGAAATTCTCTCTCCAGAACCAAGCCAGACTAAAGTAACCGGAAATATCCTGCACTGCCTCAAACACGGTAGCAAATTAGGCTGGCTGCTCGATCCAGAGGAACGCTCCGTGCTAGTCTACCCTCCCGGACAACAACCAGAATTGTTGCAGGAAGCAGCCGACGTGCTACCCGTTCCAGACTTGTTAACAGAACTGCGGTTAACGGTAGGGGATGTGTTTGGATGGTTAAGACTAGGAGGATAAACAAACAGGAAAGACAATGATTGAGCAAATAGCTTGAAAAACCGCTTATTTTAATCCCTGACAGGGATTCATACAGCTTAATCTCACTCCACCATATGTAATTAATAAATTTATTGCTACTTGCTCAAAATCTGGTTAGGCAAAAGTTGGTTTGAAATTCCGTACTTTGGATGTCAGTCTTAGTACACTTTCACCTACAACTTGCTAAAAATATTTTAGGCGATCGCTCCTAAACTCACTAGCTCACCGAGTCAACGCTCAGAAGGCGTTTAACTTTTGTATACTACTTTATGAGTTTCATTAATTTTGTGCATGACTTCTAATACACCCTTAATTCAATTTTTTGAAGGAATTCCTGAAGAAATCAGTAACGTCAGCCTACGACGGAATCGCAGTTCTGGAGTCCGTAGTGTATTGATGACATTTAAAGAGCTGAAAGCCATAGAAAAATTCAACAGCTTTAAAAATAAATTTTCTAATGCGCTGCGGTTAACGGATGAAGAAGGTGAAATAAGCGTTGAGCCTTCTTCTGTAAAATTTGTTTTCAGCGGGCCTGAAGGGGATAACTTTCAGCGGCTGGACTGTGAATTTGAAATTCAGCGAGAAGACCACTGGGAGCGATTCATGCGGTTTATGAATCGCTATGCTGAGGTAAATGGTATGGCTTACGACACTAAAAAATCCCCCGCTAGCGAGGCAACGACAGAAGCATGAAAGTAGCCATTACAGGAGCAACTGGATTTGTCGGCTCTCGGCTGGTAGAACGACTACACGCTCAAGGAAATCAAATATTGGTTTTCAGCCGTAACCCCGCTAAAGCGAAGCAAGTCTTTCTTGCCAACACCTATCCCAATCTCGAAATCATTCCTTATACCCCCACTGAATCAGGCTCCTGGCAACAGTCCATTGCTGGATGCGATGCTGTGGTGAATCTAGCGGGAGAACCGATTGCGGAAAAGCGCTGGACTCCAGAACAAAAGCAGACGATCCTAAATAGCCGTAAGATAGGGACGCAAAAAATTGTAGAAGCGATTAACCAAGCGAATCCCAAGCCCTCTGTCTTGGTTAATTCTTCTGCAATTGGCTACTACGGCACCAGCGAAACGGCTGCCTTTGATGAAACCAGCTCAGCCGGTAACGATTTTCTCAGCACTGTCTGCAAAGAGTGGGAAACAGAAGCCCAAAAAGTCAAAGACAGCGGCACGCGACTGGTAATTGTGCGAACTGGAATTGTCCTAGGAATGGGAGGGGCACTTGCCAAAATGCTTCCCCCCTTCAAAATGTTTGCCGGTGGCCCCATTGGTACAGGGCGTCAGTGGTTCTCCTGGATTCACCGAGACGATTTGGTGAATCTGATCTTATTTGCACTCAGCCACCCAGAAATCGAAGGTGCCCTAAACGGTACAGCTCCGAATCCAGTCCGGATGAACGAATTGGCTCAAACTTTGGGGGAAGTTTTAAATCGACCCTCCTGGCTGCCAGTTCCCGGCTTTGTTTTAGAAGGTCTCTTGGGAGATGGTGCCCAAGTCGTTTTGGAAGGGCAACAAGTTCTTCCAAAACGCACCCTGTCCCAAAGTTTTGAATATCAGTATTCGACCCTAAAACCAGCGCTGACGGAAATTGTGAAGGAATAAATAATTGGGAAAAAGGTAATCGTTTTGAGTTTTGAGTTTTGAGTTTTGAGTTAATACCTCATCACTCATCACTCATCACTCTACCTGTTACCTATTTACCCTCCCTTCAACTTTCAACCTTCAAACCTTCAACTGGCAGGTTGTTATCTTCAACCTTTAAACCTTCAACTGGCAAACTGTCATCATCCTGCACCCGCTGTAGTTTAGCTCCCAGCTTCCGCAGTTTATCCTCCAGCTTTTCGTAACCCCGATCTAGATGCTGCAATCCCTGAATTGTCGTTTTTCCCTCTGCCGCCAGCGCTGCCAGAACTAGCGCCGCCGAAGCACGTAAATCAGTAGCCAGTACAGGTGCCCCCGATAACATTGGCACTCCCCGCACGATTGCATGATTGCCTTTCACGCGAATGTCTGCACCCATGCGATTCAACTCTGCCACATGACGCAATCGGTTTTCAAACACCGTTTCGCTAATCACGCTGTCCCCTTCACTGAGGGTCAGCAAAGCCATAAACTGCGCCTGCATATCTGTGGGGAAACCAGGATAGGGCAATGTTTCAATATCTGTTGCCCCGTGTGTTTGCCCTCCGATAATCCGCAGGCGGTTGGGCGCTTCTTCGAGTACCGTCGCCCCAATTTCCCGCAGCTTGGCAATCACAGCCGTGAGATGGTCTGGAACGATCGGGGACAGACTCAGTTCTGAATGGGTAATCGCCCCTGCAACGAGCAATGTCCCCGCCTCAATCCGGTCGGGAATGATGCTGTAGTCCACAGAATGTAAGCTGGGGACGCCAGAAATCACAATTGTATTGGTGCCTGCACCGCGAATCCGCGCTCCCATCGCTTTGCAAAAATTAGCCAGATCCACGACTTCTGGCTCTTGGGCGGCGTTTTCTAGGGTTGTTTCTCCCTCGGCTAGGGTTGCCGCCATCATCAGTGTCTCTGTCGCACCAACACTGGGATAGTCCAGATAAATTTTTGCTCCCTTTAACCTTCGATTGCCCCCAGTCACATAGGCATTTACCATCCCATGATCGATTTGTACATCTGCCCCCATGTCCCGCAAACCTCGGACGTGAAGATCGACGGGTCTGGCACCGATAGCACAACCGCCAGGTAGTGGCACTCTTGCTACACCCAGTCGCGCCAGCATCGGGCCAACGATAAAGAAACTGGCTCGTAGCTGAGAAACTAACTCGTAGGGCGCTTTTGATTGTCCAATGTGGCTAGCGTTGATGTCGAGAATGTCGCCATTCCATTCCAGCTTCACGTCTAGGGACGACAGAATTTGACCCATGCGCTTGACATCGACAAGCGAGGGAACGTTACGGATTCGGCAATCTTGAGGACACAGCAAGGCTCCTGCCATGATTGCTAGTGCCGCGTTCTTTGCGCCGCTAATCTTGACGTGCCCTTGCAGGGAAGCTCTACCCCAAATGTGCAGGACGGACTTGTCTTCTTCGGGCAGAGAGTAGGTATCGGTCAGGCTGAGAGGGGGGTTAATAGGTCTATCCTCCAAATTTCACGGAATAGGGTGGCATTTTTTTAAATTTGGTTTTGATTCTACAGGAAAGATTTCAAATGTCTAGATTAGCGATCTATCTTCATTGTCACTCGATGAAGCATTGTACCTTGTATCGGTTCACTTTTCCGGAGCAAAGGAGTTGACAAATTATAGAATTTGTTGCATAATGGTAAATCGGTGATCTAAATCAAGATAAGCGGAACTGGCGGAATTGGCAGACGTCTGCACCCTGGGATCCTCAGGCCGCCTGCGGGGCGGCGACGGCATCCTCGAACGCGATCACCTCGCGCGCGGTGGCCAGGGCCTTGTAATATTCGCCCTGGGCGATCTCGCCGGCGAAGCGGATG
>NZ_JBHZGO010000097.1:0-3681 GCF_042747725.1 Coleofasciculus sp. H7-2 | reverse complement strand
GGGATGGGCATCTCTAGCTAAATGTTTGAAAACTTGTAATTCTACATCCATTGCCCTACCTACTGTGTAGAGTTTTATTTTTCAATTTCTTTATTCATTATATTCGGAAAGTGACAGAAGAGGGATAGTATTAAAGACAACTTTTTGAAAAAACTTGATAATTCCAAACCCAACCAGCGGAACTAGCAAGATATAAACATAACTGATCAGGAAAAGCAACCCGCCAAAAAGGACGCTAATAATATCGAAGAGAGATTGAAATATTACGCCAACTTGAAGAAATTCAAAGATTTTAAGGATTAGCGGTATAAAAAAGATAACCAGCAAATGCCAGCTAATCAGCGAGATGAGTCCATATCCTTTTCGTTGAGCAAAGTTGTGAACTAATAAGGCAACGAAAATCAGCGGTAGAAGAAAGAGAGATTGAAACCCAAATTGGATACTGGGATACCAAAATGACGCCTGCTGATAGCCTTTTTCAACTTCCCTAAAGTTTCCGTCATCCTTAACAAAGGCTATCAAACTAAGGCTTTCCGGTTTAGCAATCAATTCGCTTTTAAGATTAGAAATTTCTTTAGCAAGCGTAGAAATTGTGCGAGTGTTTTGCTCTAACGCTTGTTTGGCTTTTTCAGCACCGACGGAATTAATAGAGCGATCGCGAGACTGACCCGCAATCTTTTCTAAGAGTGATGAGTCATATTGTGTACGAATAGTCCGATTTGCTTGTTCAAGGCTACTGATTTTTTCTTGTTTCTGAGCGATAGTTTTTAGGATTTGCTGATTTGCCGAGTTATTAACCTTATCTTTGTAACCGCCATACGTTAAGCAGGTTTCCGAAACGTTGCCTAAATGCCCTGATTCGGCTTGTTGATATGTCTGCTTAAAACTAGATTGAGTGTTATTTTCATAGGGAAAGGAAAGCCTGAAAAATTCATAATCTTTATCTTTAGTGGTTTGGGTTCGGTAAGTTTGCCATTCGGAATAACAGGGATAAGCCTGCGAAGGAGCGATATGCCATCTGCTAATATCATCCAGACCCGTAAAAACATTAACTAAAATAAAAATATCAATCAAAATAATGACAATCAAACTCACTTTATTGAGTGGTTCGTTATTGATTTTCCTGGACTTACTAAAAAATTGACCCAAAATCCGGCGTAGTCTGGCAAACATCTTGTCTTTTTAATAGGCAGTAATTGAATCTTAATTGATTTTAAATGACAAAGGTTCAAAAACAGGGCAAAAATTCATCTATCTATCTATCAGAAGATTTGTTAAGAGAATGCTTGAGAAGTACTGGATGCTGCACCAATTACTCTGCTATTTTCACGTTTAAGACTGTTCTCCTATGCTCGAAGAATTTTTCTGGCTGTTTTGTGGGATATTTGGCATGACAGCGACAGGGAGAAATTAGGCTAATAGTGTGGTTGAGAGGTGGCTTAGTTGATGGCGTCCCAACCACGCCAGGTATTTACCCGTAGAAAGCTTTATTTTTCAGGTAGAAATTTATTTTCTAGTCAACGACTTTATTTTTGGTTTACAATTGTTCTCGCTCTAAATACTTATAGTATCTAACTATTTCATCTGTCTATTGCAGCTTGAAGCTCAAAGCGAGAGCTTACTGCCATTCAGCAACGCTACAAAAGTTTATATAGCAGTCCTATTTGATTAGTGAAGAATAACGAACCGCAGAGGACGCAGAGAGCGCAGAGAAAGAAAAGAGAAAGTAAAACTCACTTAGGATTGCTATAGATACAGATGAGATCGGGAATGAGTAAGGGGCAGTGGATGACTTCTGACTATTGTCCACAACCAGATAATCTACGAAAAGCGATCGCACTTAGGGCAAAAGATACTAATGATGTTCTTAAATAGCGCAGTTCTACCCATTTATTGGAATAGAAATAACAAACTCGGAGCCATGCCCTAAAGAAGAATTCACCTCCAACGTCCCCTGGTGTTTTTCTACAACAATTTGGCGGGCAATAGACAATCCTAAACCCGTTCCTTCACCCACAGGTTTGGTTGTGAAGAGGTGATCGAAGATTTTTTGTTTCACTTCATTAGTGATACCACCTCCATTGTCCTTAATCCTAATCAAAACTCGTTCGCCCTTTGCGCTCACAGCAGTTTGAATCGCGATCTGGTTGGGTAGAGCTTGAATCTCAGTAAAGCTACGTCCCTTACTTTGTTCTTCCAGAGCATCAATGGCATTTGCCAAGATATTCATAAATACCTGATTTAGCTGTCCGGGGAAGCATTCCACCGGAGGCAAATTGCCATACTCTTTCACAATTTCAATGGCAGGACGGTTTTCATTGGCTTTTAGACGATGCTTGAGAATCAGGATAGTGCTGTTGAGTCCATCGTGAATATTGAAAGGAACTGGGCGATCGCTATCTGCCCTCGAAAAGGTTCTCAAACTCGTACTGATGCCGCGAATGCGATCGACACCCTCATTCATCGACTGAATCAGTTTGGGTAGATCATCTCGCAAATACTCTAAGTCAATCTCCTCAATTTCTTTCTCAATTTCCACTCCTGGAATGGGAAACTTTTCTTGATAAAGGTCGATTAGGTTGAATAAATCCTGCACATAATATTGCGCGGGTTGCAGGTTTCCGGCAATAAAGCCTACAGGATTGTTAATTTCGTGGGCAACTCCTGCTACTAAATTGCCGAGAGCAGACATTTTTTCGCTCTGTACCAGTTGCAGTTGCATTTGTTTGAGATCGGTGAGATAAAGCTCTAGTTTTTGGGCATACTCTTGAGATTGCTGATACAGACGAGCGTTCTGTAAGGAAATTGCCGCTTGGGAACAGAGGATGTTGAGGAGGGCGACGCGATCGCTCGTAAATGCTCCGGTTGTTAAATTGTTTTCCAAATACAGAATTGCCATCATTTTGCCTTGATGGAGGATAGGAGTACACAGAATACTCTTAGGTTGCTGCTGCTTCATATAGGGGTCAGAAGCAAATGTTAATTGAGTCTTGGCATCATCGAAAACTAGGGTTTCTTTAGTCCGTTTGACGTAGTTAATGAGGGTATGAGGAATTGACCCGCTCTCTTCGAGGGGAATATCTTGCAGAATGCAGCCTTGGCGATCGCTACAGTGGACGGCGATTTTCCAGTTCTCCTCTTCTTTCAAAATCAATACTCCTGTTTGAGCGCCTGCATTCTGAATCGCCACTTGCATCAGGGTAGTGAGCAATTGTTCGAGCTTAATTTCGCTAGACAAAGCTTGATAAGCTTTGATAACCGTGGGTAAATCTACGACTGCGATGCTGGTACTCCCAGCAATTGTTTGGTTCGTGCTAAAAGATGAGGTGCTATTGGAGGTAGTGCTGGCCTCGAACGAACGAGCTTTATCCTGTTTTAAGATAGGAGCAAGTAGTTGGGGATAGCGTTGTTCTAGATCGTCAATCTTCACTTTGGCTCCCCAACGAGCGTAGCCGTAGTAAGCATCTACGAGATACACCTGGGCAATTTTTTCTTTACCCCATTCCAGGTAGAATTTGGCAGCCAATTCGTAGGCGATCGCTTCTTCTTGTTGATATAGCTGTCGCCAGGTGCATTAGGACATAGACTATGAGGGATGTCGTTGTCGTCTATTTTCAAACTTTTATGGCTAAACCCTACAGCTATGACCTGCGGCAAAAGGTGATTGAAGCGATCGAGCTG
>NZ_JBHZGO010000096.1:0-1068 GCF_042747725.1 Coleofasciculus sp. H7-2 | reverse complement strand
CTAAGTACAACCAACCTAAATAAGTAGGATGAAGGCGAATAATAAGGAATGCCAAAGCGAGGACGAAGGTTCATCGGGTTGAGTGACGAAGAAAACAGCACGTTGAGAGCGATAGAGCAGAACCCGCATATGAATGCCAAAGTACGTCTGCGCGCCCAAGTTCTGAGATTATCGAATCAGGGAATGAGCCTAGAACAAATTTCAGAGCATGTAGCCAGGAACTACGAAACCCTAAGAAGGACGTTTGACCGCTGGGAAGAAGAAGGCTACACAGGTCTAGCCGATCACTACGAAGAGCACGGACAAAAACCCGTTATCACGGACGACATCAAAAGCTTTATGGAAGCGAAGTTGAAAGAACAAAGATGCTGGACGTGTGACCAACTTTCAGCGGCTATCTCCGAGGGTTACGGCGTCAAGGTGGGAGCTGAAGGCATCCGCAAACGACTTAAAGCAATGGGCTATAGCTGGAAAAGGGGACGTTTTGTACCTGCTCAACGTCCTAGTGAAAAAGACCTTGAACACCATAAAGCAGCGCTAGACACGTTAAAAAAGGGGCGCTGGCGCAAAAGCTGAAGCTGCTTTACCTCGATCAGGTCGGCTTTAGCTTAGCCCTTAAGCCCATCAAAACCTGGACACCCAAGGGCTCTGGTCTTCAGTTCGAGATTCCTTCGCGTCAGGGTTCGGCTGGGCGTCTAAACTTGATAGGGGCTTTGGACTTTGCCAGCAACAAACTCTGCTACCGTGATCTGATAGGTGGCTGTGATGCCCGCAAAGTTGAGGCGTTTCTCGATAGCCTTGCAGACCAAGCCGACCCCCAAGGCTTGACTGTTATTGTGCTTGATAACGCTCGCTTCCACAAAGCCAAAAACATCAGGGCTAAAGAACCGCTATGGCGAGCCAAAGGTTTGTTCCTCCGTTACCTACCCCCTTATTCCCCGCAGCTAAATCCTATCGAAACGCTTTGGCGTGTCCTTAAGGGTTTTCTCTTACCCAGACGTTTATATGCTTCGCTTAAACACCTCAAGGATGCTGTCTTAGCGGCCCTTTTACTCTTGAATGCTATTA
>NZ_JBHZGO010000095.1:0-1069 GCF_042747725.1 Coleofasciculus sp. H7-2 | reverse complement strand
ACCACATTCCGCACAGATGTGATTTTGCTTACCTTGCTTCACACCATTCTTACGGGTATGAGTAGAACCACAACGAGGACATTGCATGGCTAAGCACCTTGAATTCATACTTTATTATGCAACGCCCGCAAAGCTTATACATATAGAGGTTTGTAGGGGCAATCCCCCTGTGGTTGCCCAGATGTCGCGCAAGTTGCGTAATTCCTGAAAGAGAGAAAACGGTGGGTTGTTTACATTGCGTTTAAAACTCTTTCGATGGAGTGTGCTTCCCATTGAGTAAGGTTTCGAGCTGTGTGGCTCGATGAGCGTAGGTGTGTTCTGCCAAGATATGCTTACGGGCAGCTTCACCAATAGTACGGGCATTAGAGGGTGTTAGATTGCATAGGTGTTCTCGCACCTCACTGCCATCTTGGGCAACTAACGGGACTTAAACTAAGAACTAAGAATAAAACGCGTATAATTCAAGCAGGGAAACGATTCCACGTCGAGGAAGACTCATGAAAGAAACCACTCCCTCCGCCATGCCCCCATGCTTTGAGAAATGGTGTGGTCGGTTTGATGATGTTTTCAGCCATCAAGCCCAAAAAAAAGGGTTTAGACACTATTTGGGGGGATTATTGGGGGAAAGTGAACGAAAAAACTTAACTCAAATGTCAAATAACGCAGTAGGAGTGGTTTACCACCAATTGCATCATTTTTTAACAGAAGCGACCTGGGACGCACAGAAAATCAACGAGCGAAGACTGCAAGTAATGCAGCAATGCAGTCAAACGAAGGTAAAGAGAGGATTTACTTTAATAATAGATGATTGGTGTCCACAGGAAAAGTGGCAATGAGACGGCTGGAATCGGAAGACAATATCTAGGAGAAATTGGCAAAACAGATAATGGGGTAGTGGTGGTAACTACACATTTATATGATGGAGTAAAAAGCCTACCATTAGACAGGGCTATTTCATTCTAAAGATTGACTTCAAGTGGTTCAAGCTGAACCCACAACGACGCTGAGCTTGAGCCATGTTGTCAAAGCCTAAATCACGATACAGGTTGAGAGCTAGATTGCGGGCGAC
>NZ_JBHZGO010000094.1:0-1070 GCF_042747725.1 Coleofasciculus sp. H7-2 | reverse complement strand
AAGCTTAAAGGCTTTCTTATGCCCCGGCGCTGTTATGACACCCTCAGGCAACTTAGAGCCGCGCTTGAGCTCGGGCTTAAAGCCCTCAACGTTACCTATATCTAACTCTTAGCCGGGAGATACTTAGGTGTTGCAAACCAAGGTCTATACCGGCTTCGCTACCCGTCGGAGGCAGTGTTTTAGTTTCTACCTCAGCGACAAAGACCAAATACCATTCCGACCCTTCGCGCTTAACCGTAGCGGTTTTGATACGCCCCTCAATAGGACGGTGCAAACGAATACGGACGTTACCGATTTTAGGGAGGTAGACATGGCGAGCGTCAGTAGCTACCTTAGCGGCGTACTGCGGGTAACAAAACGAGTCAAACCGGTTGCGGCCTTGAAACCTTGGGAACCCCGGCGCTTGCCCCGTTTTGACGCGGCGGAAGAAGCCTTGAAAAGCATTGTCGAGGCGGCGCAACGTCATCTGCAAAACTTGAGAGTGAACGCTTTTGTATTCGGGCAAAGCTGCTTGATTTCGGGCAGGCCGCCCTGCTGCATCCGGTAGGTATCGCTCACGCCGCATTTTCGGTAGGCGTCCCGACGTTCTTGGAGCGCGGCATTGTAGAGCTGATGGCACAGGTACAGCGTTTCATCAAAGCAGCAATTCCAAATGACACTCAACTAGAGTCAAAGGAAAGCTCAAGTCCCTCAGCCATAAAAAGGAGGAGCTGCCGCCAAGAGGGAAAAAGCTGATAACGCAGCAGGGCACGTATGTCATTAAAGAAGGTTTTACGACTGCCAAGCTCTTGCTGTAGGTTCTGGTAGAGGCTGTCGGTTGAGGCGAAGATGGTGTGACTTAAAAAAGCTAGCAACAGTAGACTTAATAAGACGGTGGACAAATGCTTTTTACCGTGACCGTAGTTGTGTTCAAAGTTATAGCCCTTGGTTTTGAGGACATTGTTAGAACCCTTTGAAAAACCCAACTAAAGCCGGTATCTTGTTGCATTAGCAGGTAGACCTGTGAGGGGGAGACCGATGAGCCAAGAACGCAGAGCCAGAATTAGCCAGAAACTCGACGATATCGAGCG
>NZ_JBHZGO010000093.1:0-3719 GCF_042747725.1 Coleofasciculus sp. H7-2 | reverse complement strand
AGCGACCGTGTCTCACCACATCATCACTGCTACAATCGGGACACAACACAGGTTCTAATATCATTGGTCAGGACAGGAAAGACAACTCCTCTCATTCTCTCATTTCCACACGTCTAGAACATTGCCACTTTCCCAGGAGGATGAGGGGAGAGCATCCTTGATGTTGCATTCTTCAGATGCACCCCTGCCAGTGGCAGAACCAGAGTTACCGAATGGTCAGGTGCGTCTCGCTTCTGCGTTTTATGTGGAGCGAGTTCCTTATGAAGCTCAGTGTTACAAGGAGATTTTGCAACCAGGAGCTTTGATTCGGATCAAGGCACCGAGACAGATGGGGAAAACTTCGCTGATGGCGAGGATTCTTTATCGAGCAAATGAGCAGGGTTATCGCACGGTGCCGTTGAGTTTTCAGCACGCGGATACGGCAGTTTTCACGGATTTAAATCAACTTTTGCGGTGGTTTTGTGCCCGGATTTCTCGAAAGCTGCGCCTTCCTCATCAATTAGATGATTATTGGACGGATACTTTTGGCAGTAAAGATAATTGCACGATTTATTTTGAGGATTGTTTGCTGTCAGCATCCAATAGTCCGTTGGTGTTAGGTTTGGATGAGGTGGATCGGGTTTTTCAATATCCCAAAATTGCTGACGATTTTTTTGGGTTGTTGCGGGCTTGGTATGAGGAAGCTGGCTATGGGAATGGCGATAGCGATCGCTGGCAACAACTGCGTCTGGTGGTGGTACATTCAACGGAAGTTTATATCCCCCTAAATGTCAATCAATCGCCGTTTAATGTAGGGTTGCCGATTGAGTTACCGGACTTTAGCCCGGAACAGGTGCAAGATTTAACTCAGCGGCATGGACTGAATTGGAATGCAACGCAGGTTGAGCAATTAATGAGGTTAGTTGGTGGACATCCTTATTTAGTACGATTGGCGCTTTATCATATCGCTCAGCAGACGATTACGTTGGAGCAACTGTGGGAAACTGCTCCGACAGAAGCGGACTTTACGATGACCATTTGCGAAGACATTTGTGGAATCTGCAACTACATCCAGAGTTAGCAGCTGCTTTCGCTAAAGTAGTAACAGCGGACACACCCGTAGAATTAGAGTCGGTGCCAGCATTTAAACTGCACAGCATGGGGCTGGTACAGTTGCAGGGTAATAATGTCACGCCGCGCTTCGATTTGTATCGGCAATATTTTAGCGATCGCTTGAGAGAAAGTATAGATATCAAAACGTGTTTAAATTGACGCAAATACATAATTGTTGCTTGAGGTAAGAAAATGCCTTCTCCATTTCCAGGGGTAGATCCATACTTAGAAAATCCTGAATTGTGGGCTGAGGTACATCATCGGTTAATTACTGCGATCGCCATTGCCATAGCCCCCTCTGTTCGTCCTAAATATCGCGTAGCAATTGAAAAGCGGATTTATTTAAGCGATGTAAAAGATAGCGACTTGGTGATGATTCCTGATGTGGCGGTATTCTCCAAGCCTTCATCCGCTAACCAATCTCAATCAACCGCAACGCTTACCTCCCCGCGCGAACCGATAACAGTAACACTACCAATTCCCGAAGAAACTAGGGAAGGTTACTTAGAAATTAGAGAAGTAGGAACGGGTGAGGTGATTACTGTTATAGAAATCCTTTCCCCTAAAAATAAACGCGCGGGAGTTGGACGAAACTTGTATGAAAGTAAGCGACAACAAGTTCTAACAAGTGCCACCCATCTAGTAGAAATTGACTTACTAAGAGGCGGAAAACCAATGCCTGTTCGCAGTGGAATTGACACAGATTATCGAATTTTAGTGAGTCGAAGCGTTCGCCGTCCAGCAGCTCATTTGTATGCCTTTACTGTACGAGAAGAAATTCCCCCATTCCCCTTACCCTTGCAGTCTGGGGATGCAGAAGTGCAAGTAGAGTTGCAAGCTTTGTTAAGCGAGGTGTATGACCAAGCGGGATTTGATTTAGCGGTAGATTATACTCAGCCTGCAATACCACCCTTGAAGGGAGAGGATGCTGTTTGGGCTGATGCATTGTTGCGAGAAAAAGGGTTGCGGTGATGAGGATATAGTAAGCGATCGCTTGAGAGAAAGTATAGATATCACGAGTAACTGACATGGATGCTGATGAATTACTCAGACGCATTTAAAAGGAGCTAACCTGACAAATGCCAATTTGAGTGATGTCGAGTGGAAAGATGTCGATTTGAGTAGAGCAAACTTAACGGGTGCTACAATCTGGAGCGTAGCAAATGGAATTCTGTCACCTCTTACGAAACAATCATACCTGACGGTAAATTTATGGATGATGACTACTAGCGATCGTGAAGAAAACACAAAAGAGTATTGAAAAAGAAAAAGTCAAAGATTAAGCGATCGCGCTTTGACCAAAACTATCAATCTATCCCTAAACTTAGTTACTCAAAGGTAAAAGAAATGGCATATAGTGACTTTACATTAATCAGAGTGCTGAAAACATTTGACTTAACTCTTGTAGATAGACTTGATATGTTCTCAGATATACCTAAATTAGAGAGCAGTAATTATCTGGCAGAAACACTCCAATATAATCTGCCTTTAGCCCTTGCTAGTAACACCGAAAAATCTCGTTCGGAAATGATTATCACCCCAATTCTAATTGAAGTGAGAAAAAAACTTCAAAATAAAGTTAGTTTATTTTCTGGAATAGATTTTACTGTTGATGCTGAAAGAGGGTTAAATGGCAATTGCGACTTTATAATTAGCGGTTCCCCAGAACTGCTACTGCTTAGAACACCAGTAATTACAATTGTAGAAGCTAAAAAAGAGAATATTAATGCAGGATTAGGGCAGTGTGTAGCGGAAATGATTGCAGCTAAATTATTTAACGAACGTGAGGAAAATAATATTAGGTCGATTTATGGAGCTGTTACTACTGGAGATCGTTGGAAATTTTTGAGATTGAATGGACAAACAATCGAGGTTGAGTTAGGCGAACATCTGATTAGCAATTTAGATAAAATATTAGGAATTATAATATATGGAATAAAGGATAATATGACGTAAACTAAATAAAGTTTAATAGTTGAAAATTCTAAATTTCAGTTAACTAACACTTTGATATACAACATTTATAAATAATGTATGATTTTTCAGTTTACCCTTTTATCTCTGCTGCCTCTGGGTCTTAGCGGTTAACTTATTTAAAACTCTTCACAGCTAAAATAGAATTAGTATATAAGAACTAGCTATTATTAATTAATAATAACAGTTGTTTATAACAAATATCAAAAAGCGGTGTTTTCTACCCAATCAGAACCACTTATGAGTCAAGAGCCAAACCCAGCCTATAACTATAAAGTGGGTGGACATTTACCTCTTGATGCTCCCACTTATGTGGTGCGACAGGCAGATTTTGACCTTTATGAAGGACTCAAAGCTGGGGAGTTTTGTTATGTGCTGAATTCTCGGCAGATGGGGAAAACTAGCTTGCGGGTGCGAACAATGCACAAGTTGCAAGCGGAAGGATTCGCCTGTGCAGCGATAGACTTGACGAAAATTGGTAGCCAGGAGATTACACCGGATCAGTGGTATGCAGGCGTGATAAGGCGCAGGGCTATTTCATTCTAGACAGAGAGGGTGAAATCCAGTAAGCTAAAGCTCAACGAATTTTTCTTATCGAGCTATGAGAACGCTTGCCATTGTGGAAGCCTTTTCCAGTTTGCCTGACGCACGAC
>NZ_JBHZGO010000092.1:0-1090 GCF_042747725.1 Coleofasciculus sp. H7-2 | reverse complement strand
CGGCTTTGTTGCATGAATCTTTTGGTTGACCCAGCTCCGCCAACTGTTCTCAGAAGCGGTCAAGTAACAGGATAACTTTGCGGCTTGGCGAGCTGAATCATCTTGTTGAGGGCTCTGCACTTGAGCTTGAGTTCGGTCACCTGGTTGTCAAACCGCCGAGAAAAGGCTTGGGGGCTGAAGTTGGCCTTGAAGCGGAACATAGCGGTTTCGGCTAAGGAACGGCGGTGGTAGTCAACCAGACGTTTCCACTTTCTGCGCCGTGCTTTCTGATGGCGCGTAGATTCTCGTCTCTGAGGTGAGACACTGCTTTACAGTTACCGTGCTGCCAAACTTTAGCACCTTTACGGGGTGCAATAGCGCTCCTAGCTCCATGCTTGGCAATGGTGTTATAGCAGTCTCTGTGGTCATACGCGCCGTCAGCGCTGACTTGCTCAATGTCAGCCTTGACAGCGCCGAGCAGTGGCTCTAGGAGCTGACCGTCCTTATGATCGTTGTGCGTTACTTCAACCGCTAAGATTTCACCCGTTGCCTCGTCTACAGCGAGGTGCAGTTTACGCCAAGTGCGACGCTTACTTACCCCGTGCTGCCGCGTCTTCCACTCCCCCTCACCGTAAATCTTGATACCTGTAGCGTCCACAACTACGTGCCTCGCACCTGCTTTGGGCAAGACCGGCATCTCAACTTCTAAACTCGCCAAGCGCCTTGACACCGTACTATGCTCGGGAACAGGTAGCGCTACCTACATCAACTCAAAGATGGACGCGACCAGGCCTGTGGCTTGACGCTCAGCTAAGCTGTAGACGCTCTTGAGCAAGGTGCCCCAAGCGAGGCACGAGCGGCAGGGTATCGCAACAGTCTCTATCGCAAGCTCGCTATACTTACGTGACGCACCCCGCTTGCCGCTCTTCTGCGCCACTAACCAGTTTGTTGAAACCTCTTCGTCCACCCAGAACGTGAGGCTCCCTCTGCGCTTTAAGCCTGCGTTATACTCACCCCAGTTGCGGATACGGTAGCCGCTTCGTTTTTTGCTCATACACTGAACTTAGCATCTGCCCTCCGTAACTTTTTTGGCTATTCATGCAACAACGCC
>NZ_JBHZGO010000091.1:0-1093 GCF_042747725.1 Coleofasciculus sp. H7-2 | reverse complement strand
TGAGGGGTGCGCGCATCTCATCTCAAGGCGAACATGGTTGCTTTCACTTGCGTAGGAGGTTGATGGTTGCGGATGTTGAGAGCGACCAGTAGGACATAGGCTAGGACCGAGAAAAAGCATAGGGCACGTACGTTGTTGAGACCTTTTAGAGGCAGGTGTTCCAAACTGAAAAGGTCTTTAAGTTGACCCTGAAACGGCTCGACGGTCGTCTTGCGTAAGGCGAAGACCTCACGAATGCAAGGGTCTTGGTAAAGCTTAGCTCTTTTACAACGTGCAGGCGGCGTGTTTTTTTGACCTTGATGGGACAGAGTAGCGTGACCTCGCGTCCATCACAGTTTCGGTAACAGCTTTCCTGGTCATCCCACGGGGATTTCCTTCGGTCATAGCCGCCGTCGCCGAGTAGGACCTTGGTGTCGTTAGGCAGACAGTGAGCAAGCTCGTCATCGAAAACATCAGCATCTTTGATGTTGGCGGCGTGTAGGCCGATGGTTGCTGGCCAGGTGATGCCTTCGGGTCCACAGAGTGTTAGGACGTGTAGGCGGTACCCAAACACCCACTCCCTACAACCGCTCTTACCCCAATGCGCTTCTTGGTCAACATTCCCGCAACTCGGCAGTTCACCTTTATCGCGCTGCTTTTTATGCCAGACGTTGCCTTGGGCGTGCATGAGCGTCGAGTCCACACTAGCAATACTGGCGTCTACCTCCTCGGTCAGAGTAAAGTGCTCGGTGAGTTGGTGCAGTAAGCCCAACACTGAGTCCGGTAGCGCTCGGAACCTCTTAGCTAGGGTCTTGCGGTGCGGCACTTTATCTAAGCCTACTAAGTTCAGCACATCGGAGCGAATCTCCAAATGCTTCTGCAAGCTTTGGAACCCACTAATACCCTTGATCCGCGAGTACACAAACAGCTTGATCAGGGGAAGGTCTCGGTAGCTATACGGATAGCTGCGTTCTGGCAACACACCTTCATCCAAAGCGCTAAACAGCTCTTCCCAGGTCGGTGGTATCATCAACAGAGCCTCCTTCGCTGAAGTCGCAAACTACAGCGTACAGGAGGCTTCTCCTTTACGAAAGCCGGGATGCGCGCACCCCTC
>NZ_JBHZGO010000090.1:0-126186 GCF_042747725.1 Coleofasciculus sp. H7-2 | reverse complement strand
GGACTGAGGACTGAGGACTGAGGACTGAGGACTGAGGACTGAGGACTGAGGACTGAGGACTGAGGACTGAGGACTGAGGACTGAGGACTGAGGACTGAGGACTGAGGACTGAGGACTGAGGACTGAGTGAGTTAGAAGTCAAAAGTAATAGAAAAGAGAGAGAAAATTCTCTTCTCTATTACTTACTAACGCCACGTGCAACTTTTTCTTAGCCCCTTTTTAAGGGGGGAGAAATACAGAAAGTTGCACACCGCGTTTACTACTTTTTACTTCCTCTTTCTCCTCTCTCCACCCTTCGGGAAGGCGAAGCGCCTACAGTCCTCGGTACTCATTACTCTTTAATCCTCGTCATCCTCAAAGTCGTCGTCATCCTCAACATCCTCAACGAGGTCGTCGTCATCATCGAGAACTGGAGAGATAGCGCTACCACCCATTCCATAAGTAGGCCGCTCTTCAAATCCGAGTCCTGGGCTGTAAGCACGAGCCGTTCGGTCATCCAGCACCACGTCCAGCGCGTCCTCCTCAACATCCAGTCCGGTACCGAAGCCAGATACCGATATATCAACATCTGAGCTGATGCTGTCCTCATAGGCATTGAACCCGGTTCCTGCCGGAATCAGTCGCCCAATGATCACATTCTCCTTCAGACCGCGCAGCCAGTCAGATTTGCCTTCAATTGCCGCTTCTGTGAGAACCCGCGTCGTTTCCTGGAAGGATGCCGCAGAAATAAAGCTATCTGTATTCAGCGATGCCTTGGTAATCCCCAGCAACATCGGCGTATATTGCGCCGGTGCCCCGCCAGTAATTGCCATCGCTTCATTCACTTGCTCAATCTGCCGCAGTTCCACCAACTCTCCAGGCAGCATCGTGGTATCGCCGCCATCATCCACCCGCACTTTCGAGGTCATCTGGCGCACAATCACCTCAATATGCTTATCAGAAATATCAATCCCCTGAGATTGATACACCGATTGCACTTCATTCACCAGGAAAGTCTGAACCTTCTGCAACGCCATAAGCGCCGCTTCGTAGACTCCCATCGTTTCCCGGTAATGCTCAAAGAAAATCTCTAGAATCTCATGGGGGTTGGCAGGACCATCGGTTAGCGCCTCCGCAGTCTCCACAACCATGTCATCTCCGACAATGACGTTCTGTCCGGGGCCAAGGGGATAGTCAGCCACGACGCCGTCTGACTCGATGACTTTAATCTCCTCTGCGTCCTGCTGATCTCCGTAAACGACCTGAGCAGTTCCCGCACGCCGCGTCAAAATACACGCTTCTTTTGGCTTCCGCGCCTCCAGCAGTTCTTCAATACGCGGCAAACCTTGGATGATATCCCCAGTTTTCGCCCGCTCAAAGACTAGCAGCACTAGGTTGTCACCCCGCTGCACCAAGTCTCCATCATCGATATGCAGGACGGCTCCGGAAGACACGCGATAAGGACGCGCCAGACGCAACTGGATCGAATCCTCTAAGATGGCGGAAATTTGACCCGACGCTGGAGCAAGTACGCCGGAGGCGATTTCAGTCCCTGCTACTACGAGCGCTCCCACTTTTACGGTGGGTTTAGCGCCTTTCGTGTCAACACTCATCCGGTCGGTATCCCGAACCAGCAGCACCCGGCGAATCGAGGCTTCTCCAGCGCGAATCCCCCGGACTTCTCCGGCATCCTTGCACTGAATTTCCGTGCGAGCCACAACGGCTCCCGGCTCGATCTGCTGAGAGTCTGTCACCATAATCCGCGTATGCGTACTGCCAGAAAGCGGATCTGCCGCCGTATCGCGACGAATCACCAGAGATTCGGAAACCAAGAGCTGTAACCGCATCTCTGAAGTCCGAGGCGAAAGTTCCGAACTAACGGCTGAAAGCTCGGAGCTTTCTTGTTCGCCCTTGCCTTTTGCCTCAACTTCCTTCCCTTCAATTGGCAGCAACTCAATATCCGCCGCCAGTAGCTCCAAAGCACCGATGCTCTCGGAACTGCTTTCGCCCTCGGTTCCATAGCCAATTTCCAGCACCAATTGCGTCCGCAGCAGTTCCAGCCCTTCGATGGACTTTACCCGCTCCCCATCTTTATAAGGAAGCCGCTGCACTGCCCGCAGCTCAATCTTGTAACGTCCCCTGCCAGAAATAGAAGCTTGAGACGGTACGCTCGGCTCATCCGGAACGTGAAACTCAGTCACCGGACGCAGCAACAATGCAGGACCTTCAGGGGTTTCCACAAATTCGGTATAGCGCAACTCGCTAACCGTTAGCCCTGGCATAACTTCCTGTCCCGGATAGAACAGCGACCCATCTGTTCCCATCACTGCTTCTGGGTCATCGACCAAATGCAGTTCACCGGGCTTAATTACGATTTCCCGCAGGATATCGTTTTTCTGGGTTACTTCCACTATCCCAGCCGTTTGACAGAAGATATCTTTGACGACCTCTGTCATGGCTTCTACGTATTGACCGTCTTCCACTTGCAGGAGGGAGATATCCTTGTTCACTTCATGGGATTCTTCTGGAATCCACAGCAAGGTGCCGCCTTTGATGACTTCGTATCCTTGTTTTGCCTTGGCTTTTTTGGCAACTTCCACACCGGCGTATTTAATAATTCCCCCGGTCTGGGTGCGATAGCGATCGTCAATTAAGTCGGCTACTACCTGGTGGTTTTGCACTTTTGTCCCTGGTGTGGCCTTCAGGGAAAAGCGCTGATTGTCGCCGGTATAAATTACATAGTGGTCGCGACCTTGAGTGGCTTCCATTCGCACCCGTGCCTGGTCTAGCAGCACGCTAGCGGTGATAATTTCGATTTCTCGTCCCCGCGAACCAGCGTCATCAGCTTTTAGCCGGACGACGCCACCATGTTCGCTCACCAACTTGGTTTCTGCGAGTACGTCGTGGCGATTCACCACTTTACCGTTCTGCACGACGGCTTCAGCACCTGGAGGTAGGTTGTAAACTTCTCCAGACAAAATCCACAGTAAGCCACCCCGCGCCGCAATTCGGGTGGTGTTCCCTTGGCGGTCGGTTTTTTCTTCTGGAAGCAGACCTTCAAACTTCACTTCGCCTGCCAGGTCAGTGGGAACGTCTTTAGCGGCTTTTTCTGTATGGGCGCGAGTGGGAGAAACGATCGCGACTTCACCCAATAGCTGTTCTGCCGTTACCGTACCGCCATTGACACAGTACAGGGTGGAATTTTGAGTAAGCGGAATCGAGATTTGCTGCTGAGTGCTGTCTACCGGATCGAGAATCAATTCCGCATTTGTCGATTCCACCAGCAGGGCATCTTCCCCGTGTCGCGTCCGCATCCCCCGCGTCCGCATCCCTCGGCTGAAGCGCACTTTGGCGGTCATCGGCGCACGGACTTGTCGCGCTACTTCGCCAGTGAAGACGCCGCCAGTGTGGAACGTCCGCATGGTGAGCTGGGTGCCCGGTTCCCCAATCGATTGAGCAGCAATAATGCCCACCGCTTCCCCCAGATCCACGAGATGTCCGTGGGCGAGGCTCCAGCCGTAACAATATTGACACACGGAACGGGCGGCTTCGCAGGTCAAGGGCGATCGCACAAAAACTTCTTCTACCCCAGCCTTAACAATTTTCAGCCCCATTTCTTCTGACATCGGCTGATTGCACGGCATTACCACTTCACCCGTGGTAGGATGAACCGCATCTTCTACTAAAACGCGGCCCAGCAGGCGATCTGACAAAGGAATCAGCACGCGATCGTCCGAAGTCATGCTGCGTAAGCGAATCCCTCGCTGGGTGCCGCAGTCCACTTCCCGAACAATCACATCCTGAGACACATCCACCAGGCGGCGGGTAAGATAGCCGGAATCTGCCGTACGTAGAGCAGTATCTACTAATCCCTTCCGCGCCCCATAAGACGAGATGATATATTCCGTGACGGTCAACCCTTCCCGGAAATTCGTCTTAATCGGCAGACCAATAATCTCTCCCTGGGGATTTGCCATCAATCCACGCATCCCCACCAACTGACGCACCTGAGAAATATTTCCCCGCGCCCCAGAAAACGCCATCATATAGACCGAATTCAGGGGATCTTTTTGTCTAAAGTTGCGAACCACCTCATCCTTGAGCGCTTCACTGGTGCTATTCCAAGTGTCGATAACCTTTTGAAAGCGCTCTACCTCGGTGATTTCCCCCCGCGTGTAGCGTGCTTCTGTAGCGCGAATTTCAATTTCTGCGGCTTCCAGCAACTGCCGCTTAGAATCCGGCACCTGCAAGTCATCCACACTAATTGAGACACCTGCTTTAGTGGCGTAGTGGAAGCCCAAATCTTTCAGGCGGTCTGCCATTTGGGAGGTGCGGGCACTACCGTAATGGGTAAATGCCCAGGCAACCAGTTTCTTCAGTTGCCCTTTGTCCACCATCCGATTATGAAAAATATGTTTGATTTCTGGTTGCTCTGCCATAAGTTAAGACTGAGGTATAAGGACTGTTAGCGTAGCGGCGCTCTACTCGCGACTGAGTATTTAAAGAGGACTGAGCGATGAGGAGTGTTAGCGTAGCGGCATTCAACTCGCGGACTGAGCGAACACAGAACACAGGAATGAGGACGTGAGTGAGTAGGAAAGTTAAAACTCTTTGCCCAGTCCTCAATCACTCCGTCCTCAGCACTGATTTATACTGCCAATGCCTCTTGAATCGTCTTATTGTAGATAATTCGACCGGGCGTCGTCCGAATGTATTGAGTCAAGACATTTCCTCCCTTGTCTTCCCGCACTCGGCGGAAGTTGTAGGTTTTCCACACGGTGCCATCAGCTAGGGTTTCCACCTTTTCCGGCTCCGCATCCGGTTTATCATTCTCTACCATCCCCTCAAAGCGCACCCAGATGTAGGCGTGTAAATCTACCGCAGACTGCTCATAGGCTAAGAGCGCATCATCCAAGCTGCCGAAATAACCTCCAGCTCCCTTGGTCGCTGCTGGGTTTTCTGCCGTTAGGTAATAGCAGCCCAATACCATGTCTTGGCTAGGCGTTACAATCGGTCGTCCCGTCGCTGGCGAGAGGATGTTATTAGAAGCCAGCATCAGTAACCGCGCTTCTGCCTGAGCCTCCAAAGAAAGCGGTACGTGAACCGCCATCTGGTCGCCGTCGAAGTCGGCGTTGAAAGCCGGACATACCAGCGGGTGCAGCTGAATGGCTCGACCTTCTACCAGAATTGGCTCAAACGCTTGAATCCCTAAACGGTGCAGCGTTGGTGCCCGGTTCAGCATCACCGGGTGACCGGCAATTACTTCCTCTAGCACGTCCCACACAGAGGCATCCCCTCGCTGAATCAGCTTCTTGGCTGCCTTGATATTATTGACCAGTCCGCCGCGAATCAGCCGGTGAATCACAAACGGTTGGAATAACTCAATTGCCATTTCTCGTGGCAAGCCGCATTGGTGGATTTTTAGCTTCGGTCCCACCACAATTACAGAACGTCCGGAGTAATCTACTCGTTTACCCAACAGGTTTTGCCGGAAACGTCCCTGCTTACCTTCAATAATGTCCGACAGAGATTTCAGCGGTCGATTATTGGCTCCTACTACCGTCCGCCCCCGACGACCATTATCAATTAACGCATCCACCGCTTCTTGCAACATCCGCTTCTCGTTGCGGACGATGATTTCTGGTGCCAAGATTTCTTGGAGCCGTGCTAAGCGGTTATTGCGGTTAATTACCCGACGATACAAGTCATTCAAGTCAGAAGTGGCAAATCTGCCGCCATCCAGCTGCACCATTGGACGCAAATCTGGCGGAATCACCGGAATCACCGTCAGCACCATCCACTCTGGCTTAGAACCAGTCGCGATAAAGTTGTCAATCACCCGCAGGCGCTTAATCAGTTTCGCCCGCTTCTGACCCTTAGCATTGGCAATTTCCTCTCTTTGGGACTCAGCCTCTGCTTCCAAGTTAATGTCCTGTAAGAGACGTTGCAGCGCCTCAGCACCGATTCCCACCTCTACACCTTGCAGGGTAGAATCTTCGCTATAGAGCTGCTCCTCAATTTCCAGCCACTGATCTTCCGTCAGCAACTGTTTGTAACTGAGATTCTCCGCGTTGCCGGGACTGAGTACCACATAGGCATTGAAATAGACAATCTGCTCCACATCCCGCAGGGGCATATCTAGCAGAATCGACATATAGCTGGGAATGCCCTTGAGATACCAGACGTGAGCCACAGGTGCCGCCAGCTTAATGTAGCCCATGCGGTGACGACGCACCCGCGATTCTGTCACTTCTACGCCGCAGCGTTCGCAGACGATACCCCTGTGGCGCACCCGCTTGTACTTGCCGCAGTGGCATTCCCAATCTTTTGCGGGACCAAAAATGCGTTCGCAGAAAAGGCCATCCATTTCTGGTTTGAGCGTCCGGTAATTGATCGTTTCGGGTTTCGTGACCTCACCCACCACTTGACCATTGGGCAGGTTTCTTTGCCCCCACTCCTGAATTCGCTTTGGCGATGCCAGAGCAATCTTGACGTAGTCAAACCGCTGTTCTAGCTGATGTCTCATCTGTCGCTGCGCTCCAATTAAAAATTAAAAATGAAAAATTAAAAATTAAAGAATTCCTAATTTTTAATTTTTAATTTTTCATTTTTCATTGATTAAACTTCGTCTTCTTCCAGTTCCTCGCGGCTGAGAGATTCATACGTGGGTCGCGTCGGTGTCCGGCGATTTGACACATCCGCCATCAAGTCAACCTCTACGTGTCCCGTGGTTCCGTCTTCGGTCGTCTCCACCTTATGGACGGCAATATCTAAACACAGAGATTGCAGTTCTCGCATCAACACCTTGAAGGACTCTGGTGTTCCCGGTCGCGGAATCGCCTTGCCTTTCACGATCGCATTCAGCGCTTCGTTCCGCCCCTGCATATCGTCGGATTTCACCGTCAGCAACTCCTGCAAAATGTAGGCAGCGCCAAAAGCCTCCAGCGCCCACACTTCCATTTCGCCAAATCTCTGCCCACCCTGTTGCGCTTTGCCTCCCAAGGGTTGCTGCGTCACCAAAGAGTAGGGTCCCGTAGAACGGGCGTGGATCTTGTCGTCTACCAGGTGTACCAGCTTCAGCATATACGCCTTGCCCACTGTGATCGGGCGGTCAAAGGCTTCCCCAGTACGCCCATCAAAGACTCGGAGCTTCCCGGCTTCATCAGGGTTAAACAGCCAGTTCTTCCCAGTCTTCTTCTTCGCCTCCTCCAACTTGCCATGCACTGACTCGCGGCTTTTTTCCGCTCCGTGCATTTCGTCGAAGGGAATCACTTTGAAGCGGACGCCTAAGTTCTCGCCAGCCCATCCCAGCAAGCACTCAAACACCTGCCCCACATTCATCCGCGATGGCACCCCCAGGGGGTTCAGCACGATGTCCACAGGCGTCCCATCTGGCAGGTAGGGCATATCTTCGGCGGGTAATATCCGGGAAATAATCCCCTTATTGCCGTGCCGTCCCGCCATCTTGTCGCCCACTTGGATTTTGCGCTTCTGCGCGACATAGACGCGCACCACCATGTTCGCTCCGGGGGGCAGTTCGTCGCCCTGTTCGCGGGTGAAGACGCGCACGTCTACCACTCGCCCCTTCTCTCCGTTCGGCACCCGCAGGGAGTTGTCCCGCACATCCCGCGCCTTTTCACCGAAAATTGCCCGCAGCAGTTTCTCTTCCGGCGGCTGGTCAGATTCCCCCTTCGGCGTCACCTTCCCCACCAAAATGTCCCCCGCCTCTACCCAGGCTCCAATTCGGATAATCCCGGTTTCATCCAGGCTTCGCAAGCTATCTTCCCCAACATTGGGGATTTCCCGCGTAATTTCTTCGGGTCCTAGTTTGGTTTGCCGCGCCTCGATTTCGTACTTCTCAATGTGGATGCTCGTGTAGACATCGTCGTAAACCAGCCGTTCGCTGATTAAGATCGCGTCCTCGTAGTTGTAGCCCTCCCAGGGCATATACGCCACCAGAATATTCTGCCCCAGAGCCAGTTCGCCCCCCTCGGTCGCAGAGCCATCAGCAAGTACCTGTCCGGCAACGATGAAGTCGCCTTCATACACCAAGGGTCGCTGATTCAAGCAGGTATCCTGGTTTGAGCGCTGATACTTCTGCAACTCATACTCGATCTGCGGTCCTAAGGGAACTCCCGCTTCATCGAAACTCCGCACCGCAATCCGCGTCGCATCCACAAAGGTGACTTCCCCATCTTCCCGCGCCACCACCACCATCCCAGAGTCCCGCGCCGCCTGGGCTTCCAATCCAGTCCCCACTAAGGGTCGCTCTGGCTTCAACAACGGCACCGCCTGCCGCTGCATATTCGACCCCATCAACGCCCGGTTGGCATCGTCGTGTTCCAAAAAGGGAATCAACGATGTGGCAACAGAAATAATCTGCACCGGCGATACCGCTACATAGTCCACCATGTCGGGGGTTGTGGTCGTGAAATCTTGGCGATACCTCACCGCCACCGATTCTCCCAAAATCCACCCATCCACATCCATCGGGATATCCCCCGGCGCGACTTGCAAATCGTCTTCCTCATCCGCCGTCATATACACCGGAGCTTGTTCCTTGAGTACCCGCCCCATGTCTACCTTCCAGAACGGCGTCTCTATAAATCCGTAGGCATTCACCCGCGCATGAGTTGCCAAAGAGCCGATCAATCCCGCGTTCGGTCCCTCTGGCGTCTCAATTGGGCAAATCCGTCCGTAGTGACTCGGATGAATATCCCGCACCGCAAACCCGGCCCGTTCCCGCGTTAATCCCCCCGGACCCAACGCCGAGAGTCGCCGCTTGTGGGTCAGCTCCGCTAAGGGATTTGTCTGATCCATAAACTGGGATAGCTGAGAAGAACCGAAAAATTCCTTAATCGCCGCCACTAAAGGCTTCGGGTTCACCAAAGAAGCAGGTGTTAGCGTTTCGGCATCCGAAACGGTCATTCGCTCTCGGATAATCCGCTCCAAACGGTTCAACCCGACGCGCACTTGGTTTTGTAGCAGTTCACCCACCGAGCGCACTCTTCGGTTGCCCAAATGGTCGATATCATCCGTAATCCCGATGTCATATTCCAAGTTGATTAGGTAGTCTACTGCCGCCAGAATATCTGTCGGGGTCAGCACTCGCATTGTATCCGGCACCGAGAGCCGCAGCTTCTTGTTCAGCTTATAGCGACCGACTCGGCCCAGGTCGTATCGCTTCGGGTCAAAGAAGCGCGATTCCAACAACTGAGAACCACCAGAAACGGTTGGCGGTTCCCCCGGACGGAGTTTCCGATATAGCTCCATGAGCGCTTCTTCTTCGGAAAACTGCCCCTCTTTCTCAATGGTCTTCTGGAAATATTCCGGGTGACGCAATGCATCAAAAATCTCCGAGTCGGAAAGCCCCAGAGCTTTGAGTAATACCTGCGCCGACAGCTTGCGCGTCTTATCGATTCGCACCCACACCAAGTCGTTTTTATCGGTTTCAAACTTCAGCCACGCTCCCCGGTTGGGAATCAAGCTTGCTGAGTAGGTGCGACGTCCGTTTTTGTCTGTTTCCGATTTGTAATAAACTCCGGGGCTTCGCACGATCTGGTTGACGATCACCCGCTCAGCACCATTAATAATGAACGTGCCTCGGTCGGTCATCAGGGGCAAATCGCCGATGAAGACTTCTTGCTCTTTAATCGTCCCATCTTCTTTATTAATTAGCCGCGTAGGAACGTACATTTGTACGGCATAGCTTGCGTCCCGACGCTTGGCTTCATCTACATCGTACTTGGGTCGCTTGAGTTTGTAGTCTTTGCCCAAGAAATGCAACTCCAGCTTGCCGGTGTAATCGGTAATTGGCGAAAAGCTGTTAAGTTCCTCAATCAGACCTTCTTCCAGGAACCAGCGGAAGCTGGCTCGCTGAATTTCAACCAGGTCTGGCAACATATAAGCAACTGGAGTGGAGGTCTGATTAGTCATGCTTTTCCTCTTGCAAAAGAATTCAGGAGTTACCTGTCGTAAGGGTGGGTTTAAGAAGAATGCCAGTGGGGAGACCCGACTTCCCGATCAACCCGATCGTCTAGGACTCAAAAGTCATCCGTTAGGGTGATGAATGCCAAATGGATTCATCCTTTATCGTTGATGGTTCCGAATTCGTCCTTCATCTTTACATCCTTCCCATCTAGGGGGATGGAATTCGTGCCAAAGTAAGCGGTAGCGGCGAAGTCTGCCTCACTCATTCCCAAGGACAAGCGATTCGCAAGAATAACCTGAGCCGTTTAGTCCCCACTAGGAAGGAAACGTCTCAGGGTTGTTTTTCGTTGGTTTTATAAGCGAACCAGCAGTTCGCTCCGACTTGTTTGCTCAAAGATAATATTTAGTGCTTCTTTACCAGGTATAAGGACAGTGATTGCAGGGGTATGAAGTCTGTGAAAGGGGGAGCAGGCAGCCATCCCAGTCTGATTGCCAGAATTCTGTTCATAGAGGGTCTTTTAAATATTATGTCGCAAATTGACTTTCTTTGTTGACACCTGCCTCTAGACTGGGGTAATAAAACCCAGAGGGGGAGAAAAGAGATTTGCCACCAAAAGTTCTTGCCTTCTCGGTATGGATGTCTCTGTCGTGGTTCCCCCCTCCCTTCCAGGTGTCTACAGCACTCAGGACGGGTATGGCAGACGGCATGGATAGAAGCCCTTACCATTGGGCACTAAATCGCCGCACTAGGCTGAGGTACGGAAAGTCGAAACAGATTGCAGGCATTCTGGGTGGTTTGCGTTGCTAGAGTCTCTAAAGAGACACCCCTCAGATGGGCAACACACTCGGCGACATATCGGACGTAGGAGGGTTCGTTACGTTTGCCACGCTTGGGAACGGGTGCGAGGAAGGGGCAATCGGTTTCAATTAGGAGGCGATCGCTGGGGATTATCCTTGCCGATTCCTGAATCTGAGTGGCGTTTTTAAACGTCACGATGCCGCTGATACTAATATAGAAACCCAAATCCAAAAACCATTGCATTTCTTCCGGAGTGCCCCCCCAGCAGTGCATGACGCCCCGCACGGAACCTGTGCGCTTCCAGAAATCTTGCAACAGTCCGTGCAGGGTCGCAGCAGCATCCCGACAGTGAATAATTACAGGCAAATCTAGTTGCTGCGCGATCGCTAGCTGTGCTTCAAACACTGCTTTTTGCCGCTCCCAATCTTCCGCTTTATAAAAATCCAGACCCATTTCGCCAATTGCTACCACTCGGTGGTCAGAACTAGCCAGGGAACGAATTTGTTCGGCAGTTTCTGATGTCCACTTCTCGGTATCTAGGGGATGTAACCCCACGGCGAAGTAAAGTTCTGGAAATCGGTTTGCTAGCGCTTGAATGCTTGAAAACTCCGCAGGTTCCACGCACGAATGAACTAGCCGAACGACACCCGCTTCGCACCACCGAGCCTTAATCTCTTCCAGATCGGACTGGAAGAGATCGAAGTTTATATGGACGTGGGTATCGAACAACTGTATCTGTTCAGTCATTGGTCATCAAGCATGGGTAGCAAGTAAGAGGTAGTGGGAATTCTACCTACAGCCTACTACCAATAAACAACTAACTGCTGACGAGCGGCTAGCAACTAGGAAGCAGAAGCATCCGACGAAGCCGGGGTTGAAGCTTCTGGCTGGGGTTGCGTGCGTTTGAGAGCCTTGGCGAGATTGGATTTTTTACGGGCACCGTTGTTGGTATGCAACACCCCCCGCTTTACCGCTTTGTCAATCTTGCTGTAGGCCTCTGACATCCGCCGCTGTACTTCTTGCAGCGATTCCGGAGTGGGATTGGCTGCGTGGGTTTGGACGGCTGCAAGATAATTCTTCATCAGCGTTTTTACGGCTGATTTATAGGTCTTGTTACGCAGCCGGTTGCGTTCGGCTACTTGGACTCGCTTTAGGGCAGACTTAGTATTGGCCACAGTCTTGAGGAAAACTCTGTACAGTTAACAAACAGAACTAGATAGATTAATATACCATCTCTCTATAAAGTATAGCGATCCCTTGAAAAATCCAGGTTAAGCTATAGAAACGAGTACAGGTAGTAGGCTGCCTCATCTCCAGGGATGAGGATGGTTATATACCTGAACTCAGGCGGGTAATTCCTAGATGGTGATTCCGACTCCATGCTGCGAATCATTACTCAGGTAGCTGAGGCAAGAACTGAACTGCGGCGTATCTGCGATCGCATCCATGACGACCAGATTGTTCATAAAGAGGCAACTGTTCGGGAAGTCTTACAGGCTGTGAAGCGCCAGGGCGACAAAGCGCTGCTGCACTACACGGCTGAATTCGATCGACAAACTTTAAGTCTCGAACAGCTGCGCGTTAGTGGCTCAGAACTGGATGCTGCCTATCAACAGGTGTCCAAGGAGTTACTCAACGCGATTCAACTGGCACGTCAACAAATAGAAACATTCCACCGGCAGCGCGTCCCGAAATCTTGGGTTCAATTCGGGGACGATGATATTGTTTTGGGGAAGCGCTATACGCCGGTAGACCGAGCAGGGCTTTACGTTCCTGGCGGTCGAGCGTCCTATCCAAGTACGGTATTAATGAACGCCATCCCTGCAAAGGTGGCGGGTGTGCCTAGAATTGTCATGGTGACGCCACCAGGGCAAGAAAAAACGATGAATGCAGCGGTGCTAGTGGCAGCCCAGGAAGCCGGGGTGCAGGAAATTTATCGGATTGGGGGCGCTCAAGCGATCGCGGCTTTGGCTTATGGCACCGAAACCATTCCTAAGGTAGATGTGATCACCGGTCCCGGTAATATCTACGTCACCCTGGCGAAAAAGCTCGTTTACGGCACTGTGGGGATCGACTCGCTAGCAGGGCCTTCTGAGGTACTGATTATTGCCGATGAAAACGCCAATCCCGTCTATGTGGCGGCAGATATGTTGGCGCAGGCGGAACACGATCCAATGGCAGCGGCAATTCTCCTGACTACAGAAACCGGGTTGGCGAAGAAAGTACAGCTAGAAGTAGAACGTCAGTTGGAAGATCATCCGCGACGGCTACTCACAGAGAAAGCGATCGCTCATTACGGTTTGATTGTGGTGGTAGACTCTCTGTTGGTTGCTGCCGAACTCTCCAACGAGTTTGCCCCCGAACACCTGGAGCTGGAAGTCCAAGAACCCTGGGATCTGCTGGAAAAAATTCGCCACGCGGGTGCTATCTTCCTGGGTTCCTCAACGCCCGAAGCTGTGGGAGACTACTTAGCAGGGCCGAATCACACGCTGCCTACCTCCGGCGCTGCCCGTTACGCTTCAGCACTGGGAGTTGAAACGTTTCTGAAACACTCCAGTCTGATTCAATACTCGCCCACAGCGCTCCAGAAGCTTGGCAACGCTATCCAGATTCTTGCCCAAGCGGAGGGTTTGCCTTCCCACGCTGACTCCGTGCGGCTGCGAACCGAGAAGAGGTCTGACGAATAACGAAAAAGGAGATTTTGGGGTGCTAAAAATTATTCTGGTGGCTCTCGACAGTTCAGAGCTTTCGGAGGGAGTGATTCAGTCCCTGAAAGAACTCCAACTACAGCCAACGACCAAAATCATTCTTTCCCACGTCATTCCTTCGTCGGGGTCTGAGGTAGAAATTGCTGTTGACAAGCCCCACGCCTGTTCGGAGGAGCTGCCCTATCGACAGATTGAAAGGCAGATGGAATCTTATCAGGCTGCTCTACCCTGCCACAGCGAACTAGAAATCGTTACTGGCGATCCCGCTGAAGAAATTATCCGCCTTGCGAATATTTATCAAGCTGACTTGATTGTGATTGGCAGTCGGGGTTTAACGGGTTTGAAGCGAATTATAGAGGGGTCTGTCAGCAGCCAAGTTGTTGCTGATGCCCCTTGTTCCGTGCTAGTGGTGAAGCAGGCATAAAAATTAAAAATTAAAAATGAACCTGCTAGGAGTGGGCAATGTTCGCCCCTATAGCGATCGCGTTTTGCCAGAATAACTGCGGAAGTATTTCGCGTTTGAGTTTGAGTTTTTTCAGCCGATGCTCTGAGCGGATGTAACACTTTCCTAGTGATTAGCATCAGTCGTTAGTTTTCATAAAACTTACCTCAATTTATGTGAATCAGGTATGGTTATGTTGGCTCAAGAATTCGTAGAGACGCGATTAATCGCGTCTCTACAAAATGTGCTAATTACGAGACTAATTAAATCAAAGATAAATTTCTGAAAACTAAGATAAATACAAGTGCGATCGCGCAAAAATTCTGCACCAAAATTCACCATAGTGAGAATGAGTAAGAGAAAGTGCGATCGCGCCCTTTTACCATCACATCCCAGATGCGATCGCGCAGTTTATTTATAACTATAATATAGACAAAATTATTATAATTTGAGGAAAATGATATGCAAACACAAACACAAATACGTTCCTACACCCCAGAGGAATATCTACAACTAGAAGAAACGGCTGAATACAAAAGTGAATATAGAAATGGGGAAATCGTACCGATGACGGGTGGAACAACCGAACATAACGAAATCGCAGGGAATTTTTACGCCTATTTTAAATTGGCAATGAGGAGGCAGAACTCTCGAATATTTATGGGTGATGTGCGGTTGTGGATACCGCGTTATCGAGTTTACACTTATCCAGATATCATGGTGATTCAAGGAGAGCCAGTGTATGAGGGAACTGGCACGACTACTGTAACCAATCCGTTGATGATTAGTGAAGTTTTATCTAAATCTACTAAAAACTACGATCAAGTAGATAAGTTTGATTATTATCGGTCAATTCCTGGGTTTACAGAATATATTCTGATTGACCAGTATAAATTGTATGTAAAGCAGTTTGCTAAAAATGCAGAAGGGAAATGGGTACTTACTGAGTATGAAGGTGCTGATTCTGTATTAGCCCTAGCTTCAATAGAATTCCAAATTTCCTTCAGCAACCTGTATGAAGGGGTTAAGTTTAATGTGACAGAGGAAGATTCAGAAACGAACCCCACAGACGCAGAGAACCCCCCAGAAAGAGAAGAATAAGAGAGGCAGTGGAAAAAGGGGCGATCGCTCTTTGTTCGCAGGCGATCGCTACCCTCTCGTCAACATCCAATCTTTGAGAAGTCAGGAGTCAGCAACAGCAATGTCGTTACGGGTAGCTTGGGCAGTTCCCAAAGACTGGACTACACCACGATTGGCGACAGCGTTAATGTGGCAGCCCGACTGGAAAGCCACGATAAATCTCTGGATGGCGGTATTTGCCGGATTTTAATTAATCAGGACTCGCCGCACATCACCACATCTATGAGGGCAACCACAAGGGGATTGAACCCGAAAAAACGCTATATGTATAAGCTTTGCGTAAGTCCTGTAATGAAGAAACAAACCCAGCATATTCAGGGCAAATTTCCCACAAACAGGCTCGGCAGTGTCATGCTCAAAGGGCGCGAACAGCAGACCGCAGTTTATCAGGTTTTGATAGAGTAATAAAAATTACAACAAATACCCGTATTGCAGTACCGGGATCTGGAAACTGCGATCGCCAAATTGTCGTCTAAAAATTTATTGGCATTAGATCATTTGTAGCTCTATGGTTATTTCCCGTAAATTAGGGACAAAGGTAGCAGGAACTGCATCAGTGATTTTGATACAGTTTCTCGGTTTAATAGAAATTCCCCTCAATTCTCTATTGAGCCGCCTATCAATTGATTTAGGGTTTAGCTCGACCGCTTACGCAGATGTTCTGCCGAAAACGCCAACAAGTTCTGGTTACGAGCCGGGTCATGTGGGTGTTCCCGTAGACACCATCGGAACGGGAACGCGAGTTCATTATCAGCCACCCGATGATGTGAATATTCCCAGAGGCGGCGGTAGTAGAGGCGCTGATGAATCGCCAAAAGGATGCTCTCAGTCTCAGTTTACATCTGTGACTTTGCTGGCTCCTACTACTCACACCGGATTGACTGCATCAGGTCGTCCCATCTTTTACTGGTACTTGTCGGGCACCCCATCAGTACCGATCGCCTTTACACTGGTCGAATCAGGAGTATCTGAGCCAATTATTGAGCAACAAATCCAAAGACCCCAGGCTGGGATTAATCAACTCCAGATGTCCAAAGACCTGCCAGAACTGGTTCCAGGACGGGAATATCGATGGACAGTCACTGTGAAGTGCAATCCGAATCGACCCTCTGAAAATCAGATTGCTCAAGGCTGGATTAAGCACGTACCAGCGACACCTGCTCTAGAGAAACAACTGGCAGCTGCGCGATCGCAGATTGGCAAGGCAGCAATCTACGCTCGGTCAACATACTGGTACGATACTCTAGTGGTAATTTTAGCCGCCCATGCCGCCAACCCCAACGATCCGTTAATCCGCCAGGAGTTTCTATCGCTCTTAGAGCAAATTGGACTGACAGAGGTGAAAGAGCGAGAGCAGCAACGGTTGGTGAAGCACTAGCTAGTTGACACTCAAGATAAATGTAAAATTGTCTCCGCCTGAATAAAAACCCGTTTTCTACTAGAAAACGGGTTTCTTTTGTTCCACAGGCTGAAGGCAAAACTATTTGCAAAAAGCCACTGGAAAGAAGAATCTATTTTCTCTGTCTTTCTTGCTCAGTTCGTGTTCAAGTTAGTCTTTAATAGCGATCGCGCTATCACCAACAATGAAAATTGTTCTTCTACTCAGTCCTCACTCCTCAGCCCTCAGCCCTCACTCCTCACTCCTCAGCCCTCACTCCTCAGCCCTCAGCCCTCACTCCTCACTCCTCACTCCTCACTCCTCACTCCTCACTCCTCACCCCTCGGAGTGGGATGTCAGAAATTCACGCAAGCGCAGCAAACTGAGTGTTTGCCCCAAACTCAGCGGCAGTAGAGATACCCCTTCCAGACGTGACTGTATCCAATGTTCTCCCCAGTACCACTCGTGATAACCGTCAATTCCCTGACTCAATAGCAGGCGCAGACAGTAAGGTTGAGCCACTTCCACTTGGTGTTGTATCGCCACTGGCCCCACCCAACTGGTGTAAGTTAACCCCTCAGACAGATGTTCCGGTAGCCCTGCGGAAAGGCGCTGGGGCCACAGCCACTGGCTTAGCTGGCTGGGACGAAGCAGACTGTCGCCGATGGCTGCTGCTGGGGAATTTACTTCTATTCTGAGATGGCTTTGTTGAAAGTTTCCTAGCATAAACAGTTGTGATTTCTTGGTTATTAGTTGTTACTGGTACAGAGGTTTCTATGGGAGCATCCCAATGAAAGTCAGGACTTACGCAACTTGCGCGACATCTGGGGCAACCACAGGGGGATTGAACCGACAAGAACGCTATATGTATAAGCTTTGCGTAAGTCCTGAAAGTAAAAATGTCCGACTACTAAAGTCCGACGACTCGCATTCGCGGCTAAACAAACAAAGCCTGACGAGAGCAGGCTAATATAAAGCAGTTGCGTTGGCAGGCTTCGTTCTTCTAGCCTGTGGGCGTATATTTGCTGTCATCGGGATGCTCCTGTTTTCTATGTACTGTTCCTAACCCTAATGTAATAGTTTTTCTTGAGAATAGCGGCTAATTAGCCTTTTACGATAAAAATTATAATGCAGAATCCAATTAATCTTTATACCTGAAATAGAGAAATAATTTTAATATAAGATCGGGTTTTAAATTAACTAAAATAACCCAAAAATAATTATCAAAAATAGTTATTTGATTCCGATACTGATTTTTAGCCGGTTTATCCATTTGCGCCTGATAGAAGATTCAGGTTTTTACTCTTTTTGAAGAACTGGCTGCTTTTGGCAGTTCAAATAATTAGGAACGCAGATGCCACCTCACCATCAACTGCCATGCTTACAATAAAAGTATAGTGTGTTAAGAAATGTAAGGTCTTTTCATGGCTGATCAGTTAATCCGTGCCACGGCGGCAGAGGGTGGAATTCGAGCCGTTGGGGTCATCACCACACGCCTCACCCAAGAAGCCAGACAGCGTCACAACCTTTCATACGTGGCAACCGCTGCACTGGGGCGCACCCTATCATCAGGGCTATTACTTGCCTCTAGCATGAAGCGAGAGGGGTCAAGGGTCAACATTCGCATTAAGGGAAATGGGCCACTCGGCGGGCTTCTCGTTGACGCCGGATTAGACGGAACCGCACGAGGGTATGTAGATAACCCAACCGTGGAACTGCCCCCAAAGGCCAAAGGAAAATTGGATGTCGGGGGAGGAATCGGTCGGGAGGGATACCTCTATGTCGTGCGCGATGTGGGATACGGCTACCCGTATTCGAGTACCGTTGAGCTGGTGTCCGGTGAAATTGGGGATGACGTTGCCCACTATCTGGTGACTTCCGAACAAACGCCCTCAGCGCTAGCAGTGGGTGTATTTATAGAAGCGGGTACAGTACGGGCTTCTGGTGGGTTGCTGGTGCAAGTCCTGCCCAAGGCGGCGAGAGACGAGAACCTGGTGGAAATTTTGGAATCTCGAATGGAAACACTGGCGGGATTTACACCCTTATTACAGGCAGGCAAGACGTTGCCGGAGATTTTAGAACAACTGCTGGGAGACATGGGTCTGGTCATCCTACCAGAAGTGCAGATGCTGCGCTTTCACTGTGGTTGCTCGATGAGCCGCGTCTTGGGTGCTTTGAAGATGCTGGGCGAAGCCGAACTGCAAGACATGATTGAAAAAGATGATGGAGCCGAAGCGACTTGCCATTTTTGTGGAGAAGTTTACAAAGCGAACAGTGAAGAATTGGCGGCTTTGATTGAGGATTTACGCGCGGAGTCTGTTTAGGAATCAGAAGTTAGAAGTCACAAGGGAGAAAAAATTCTAGATTCTGTAGCGAACTTAAGAATTTACTTGTGAATGATCAATTATAAATTTTGACTTCTGGATTAGAATATAGCTTTTTGCGGCTGAGGGGAGTAGGATTGCAACTACTGCCTGTGCTAAAAAGCTTTCGTCCCAGGCGAAGCGCGTTGTGGTGTGAGTAAGCTATGACTAGAAATCCCGAAATTCCAGATGGCGGGGGGAGCGGCAAGTCTTCAAATTCGACTGGGTGGACATCCCAAAAACGAGTGCCTGCGTCTGGGCGTCCGAGCGATCGCAAACCACACGCGAGCGAGAACTCTTCACGACCTGTCCCCGGAAAATCACCGCGTCCGGGGAAACAGCCACTTCCTCCACCAACGGATCGTCCTAAGCGTCCGGTGGGTAGTAGTTCTGCACCAGCACAGGGGGGTCAGCAAATTCCGGCTACACAGCCCCCCTCGCCGTCAGAGACACCCAAGCCACCTCGACCTAGGCGTTTTTTACGCTTGCCGACTAGCTGGGCATTCTGGGGCGTATTGGTGGTGCTGATCTCTGGAGGGCTGGGTTTTATGGCGGTGGCGCTATTGTTTAAGCTGCCAGCCCTCCCCAACTGCCCAGCTATTTTTTGGCCTACGGCTTCGGCATCGCTGCGCCTCAGCTGCGCTCAGATAGCGGCTTCTAAGCAGACGGCAAAAGATTTGCTAGAGGCGATCGCATTGGTGAACGGTTTACCAGAAGATCACCCGCTACGCCCAGAAATTGACAAGCATCTGGAAGAGTGGTCGCTGGAGATTTTGAAATTAGGAGAGGAATCCTTCCAAGCGGGTCAATTGTCGGAAGCGATCGCAATGGCTCGCAAAATCCCCACTGGCGTGCCAGCCTACAAGTTGGTGGATGAGCGCGTAAATCGCTGGCAATCGATCTGGTCGAAGGCAGAAAAGCTTTATGAAAAAGCCCAAGACGAGGTGCGCGAATCTAACTGGACTCAGGCTTTTCGAGATGCCGTGCAACTGGTCTATATCGGCAATACCTACTGGGCAACGACCAAGTACGATCAACTGGTGAGTCTGATTCAGTCGGCGCGGGAAGAAAGCGCCAAGTTGGATAAAGCCTTCCAACTTTCTAAGAGCGGAGGATTAGATAATCTGTTGGAGGCGATCAAACTGGCACAGGCAATTCCGCCCAGCAGTTTGGCATACAAGGAAGCCCAAGGCGCGGTGACAGAATTTGGGCGCAAATTAATCGATATGGCTCAAGAGGCGCTCGATAGAAAAGACTGGCAAACGGTCATCCTAATTACCAGTAAAATTCCCGAAAGTCTCAATTTACAAGGCGAAGCGCAAGATTTGAACGACTTGGCAAGTGCCCAGTCTCGCGCTCAGAAGGGAACGGTTTCAGATTTGGAAGACGCGATCGCCCTAGCCCAAAAGTTAAATCCCGGACGCCCTCTATACGATAAAGCCCAGGATTTAATTGTTCGCTGGCAGCGAGAAATTGAAGATGTCGCCCATTTAGATCGGGCGCGGGAACTGGCAAAAGGTGGAACAGTGGGTGACTTAAGCGCAGCGATCGCGGAAGCACAACTGGTTCCCAGCACTAATCCCCGCTCCTCAGAAGCAAAATCCCTCGTCAGTAACTGGACGAGTCAAATAGAGACGGTAGAAGATCGTCCCTATCTGGCTCGCGCCGATCAACTGGCAAGTTTGGGGGATATGAGTTCCCTGCAAGAAGCCATTAACGAAGCCAGTCAAGTGGGTCAAGGACGCGCTCTTTATACAGAGGCGAGGCGCAAAATCCGACAGTGGACTGATAAAATCGAGCGAATGCAAGACCAGCCTTATTTGGAACAAGCGACTGGTTTGGCGAATGCGGGGGATCTTTCCGGCGCGATCGCCGCAGCAGGACAGATTCAACCGGGACGAGCGCTCTACGGTGAAGCTCAAGGCAAGATCAGACGGTGGCAAGACAGAATTCAGCGGGTACAAGACCAGCCTTATTTGGATCAAGCGCAAGCTTTGGCGAGTTCGGGCAATCTTCCGGGCGCAATTACCGCAGCGGGACAGATTAGATCGGGACGAGCGCTATACGGTGAAGCTCAGGAAAAAATTAAAAGTTGGCGGACAGAACTGCGATCGCAAGAGATTTTGCAGTCCGCTTATCAGTTAGCGAATCCAGGAACACCGGATGCGATCGCGCAAGCAATTCAAACGGCTCGTCAGGTACGTAACTCAACGCGAGTCGGTGCTGAAGCCAGAGAGGTAATTAATCGCTGGAGTTATCAACTGTTGGCGATAGCACAGGAGCAGGCTCGGAATGATGTACCAAGAGCGATCGCGATCGCCCAAAACATCCCCGACGGTTCATCTGCCTACACCGACGCTCAACGGGCAATCGAAGGTTGGAAACAAAGTCTACAGCCTCAGTCCCTTGAAAACTCACCATCCTTTTAGTTATTAGTTATTAGTCAATTGTTAGGTGTTTTGCCAAAGTCTAATAACTAATAACTAATTACCGCTTTTTCTGTTTCGCCTTTGTTGCCGTACCGCTCTTTCTTTTTCCTTTTTCTAGTATTGGCGCAACATACTTTAACCACAATTGAGTGTGAGGTCTGCCAGCCTTATTCCACTCATTAACAATCTGCTCAGATTCCCCGGCTTTTTCTAAATACTCCAAACCATTTGGCAAACCGAGAACAGAAGCTTTAGCCAGATAATATTTACGCTGTTGAGTAGAATCACACCGTTCCCAACATTGCGCGGCACGTTCATAGTTCTTGGCGCGGTAGAAGCAAGTTCCAGCACGGTAGAGCATCCCATTCCAGCCTTCTCCTAAAGCTTCCAGAACCTCTCCAAATCGCTGCCATTCATGCCAGTGGAGGTTTGGCCCGGTAATTAAAGCCCCAATTCCCTTCGCATATTCCTCCAAGGCTATTTTCCACTGTCGGCTGTTGCGGTGAATCTCCAACTGGTTGCTTTTGATAAAGTTCTGGAGGAAGCGAGTGAACTCCTTTAAAGAAGCTTGACTCAATTTTTGATCCATGAATAGGGCAATTTGCCGCTCTAATTCCCGACCTGGCGGAGACTTGTCAAACTGCTTCAACAATGCTGACCAGCACATCCCCTGCCAAAAACAATCCCAAGCGTCCTCTGTTTTGTCAAGCATGAGAAAACGTTGACCGGCATCGCCAAATTTCTGCTCAAATTTGAGTGCCCAAGCTTCACAAATTTCGGCTTTTTTAGCGTAGGCGCGATCGCTATAGCACTGTCTGGCACGTCTCATGAAATCTGGATCTTCCGAGTTCATTCCCCTACTTTCAAACTCCTGCGCGATCGAGTGCCAATCATCTTCTTGCAGATCCCGTGCGCTTTCAGGTGTTCCCAAACGGATGGGTTGAACGTTTTCTCGCCAAGCAGGGTTTTGTGAATGCTGTAAAAGCACTTCTAAATAAGTTTCTGTGACCCCCCAAAGCCGCTGGTCTCCGATTTGAGAATCAACGACAAATAGACGTTCTTTGGCTCTGGAAGCAGCCACGTAGAGTTTATTAAAGAAAAATTCAAATTCGTACAAACGATCTGCCAAAAGGTCTTTCGAGTCTTCCCGTCTATTGACCAGATTCCAGACAGCTTTGTTACATTCCTCGCCGAATTTGTAGAGAACGACTCGTTTAAATTCCAATCCTTTAACCGCACTGGCACTCAATACATTTTTGAGCGGTTCTGACTCTGGGATCTCTGCCAAAATTTGAGAAAGAACCGCATCGTTTTGAGCATAAGCAAGCTCTCCCCCTTCTTCACAAGGCACGATAATTATCGTGTCTCTCAGGTAGCGTTTGAGTTGCTCGATTTGAATATTTCGGCCAATAATAAATTTTTGCGGAGCGGGAAAGTGACCTTGTTTCCAGGCGGTTTGCGGCTGAAGTGCCGGAATTTTAAACAGAACCTGACGACACAATTGGATCAGGTTAATTGCTTGCACAACCGGAGCGCAGGAGCGATAGTTAGACTTCAGCTCCGGGAAATTCATCCGCAGATTTAATCGCTGTGTGGGGTCGAGTGCGGCGATCGCTTCATTGTAAAATGCTGCCTGTACGCTCTCCCAACGAAATCCCGTCGGGTTCAAGGTTTGGAAAGGATCTCCAGCAAAGGCAAAAGGCAGGTTACGCATAGGCTGGTATCCCAGATCGCACTGAGAGAACGCAGACAGCCGCATAATCAACTGAAGCTCTAGCCGGGTGAAATCTTGCGCCTCGTCGCAGAAAATGGCAGTGTACTCAGCACGGTAACACTTGAGTTCCAGCACCAATCTAATCAAGTCTTGATCGTCCCAGTACCCTAGCTCGGTTGTTAGCCGCTTATACCAACGTCCCCAGATGGTTTTGTAAATTTCTTGGAACTGAGCAACTGGGACAGTGCGTTCCTGAGTCGGCACTTCATCCTGGTAGTCTTCTGGAGTCATGTATCTGAGACTGTACCCCTTGATGAAGGTTCTGATAACGTGCCAGCAAAGTTCTGGGGAATACACCTGTGCTTGTGGCAGCTTCGAGTCTCGGTAAAGCTGTCGAAAGCGATGGAAAGAAATATATTTCTGGGAATCGAAACGCTCCTGGAGTGTATGCCGGTAGCCCGAAGGGTTTCCCGCAGCGTAAGGTTGCTGGATCATCCTGTTAGCCAACGACGCAGCGTCCGCTTCTAAAGGTAGTAAGTTCAGAAGAAATGTCCCAAACGGCTGAAAGAAAGCACTGACATCGGGGATTTCCGAACCTTCTGTTCGATCTGCCACAAAGCGGTGATGGAACGTATGCAGACAGCGCACGAACTCTTTAGCTACCTCTAATAGCCGCTTATTATAAGTGAGAAAAAGCGGCTTTCCTGGAAGTTCTTTTCCCGGCTCGTAGTAATATTTTCGATAACAATAATCCGCAAACAAATACAGCAGCATGGTAGATTTACCGCTACCCGCTCGCCCATTTAAGAAAAGCGGCAGACAATTATTTCCCGATGTTGATGTTGTTGAAACTGAGTTAAGAATTGCCTCTTCTTCTGCTGAAAGGGCTAAATTTACCTCTGCGCCTCTTTGAATTGCAAGCCAACTTTGTTTATCAGTTACTAAGTAACTCGGATAAGACCGTCGCGCAAAGGGAGTGAGTTCATCCAGCGTTAAAGGCTTAGATAAAACATTTTTATAACTATCAAATAAATTGGTTGCCTGCCCTATTTGGGCTATCTCTTCTGTAGAAGGTCGATGAGCAAAAGACGCTAGGAGAAATAATACTTTTCGAGGTGGCGTATCGGCGGTTTCAAGCTGGCTAAATAGCACATACCCATTATTTTCGCCACACAGATACACACCGGGCCATTGGGCAATTTCTTCAGCGTTCCTAGATTTTTCTTCTATTCCAGAGATAATTTGATAGTAAATTTCCCAGTCTTCTCCGATTTCTGGACTCTTGAACCTGGCAATCCACTCATCGCTTTCGTAGAGGATTGCCCAAGAGTCTTTATCGTTTTCTATCTCCCAGCCTGGAGGTTCTAGCCAAGGAAGCAAATCGTCTGGAAGCGACTCGCGTCTTGAAGACACGTTGCTGGCTGACGGTTGCTGCTGCCCAAGCCAGTTAGTTAGCGCTTCCTCATCCAATTGGCAGTCGAGATTCTTTGTGCCGTACTCTTCTGGGGTTCGCAGGAACTTTTTGTATTCTTTAGAGCCACGGAGAAAAATGTCTAGTAAGCATAGCACCAGGTCGTCCTGTACGGGTCGAATCCTGGCAATGAGGCGTAAATTGTTTTCCCCTCTCCGCTTTAAGTAGGGATAAACTCTCTCAAAACGTGCCTGTGACTCATCAATACTCAAAGGCTCAAGTTCATTGCATAATTTATCTACTTGAGCCTGAACACCATAGCACAGAGCCTTCCGGTTAAACTGAGAGGTGCGATAGACGTACATAAACTTGTCTGTAGCTGTTTCTGAGAAAAACAGGCTGAAGCCACTATTACTTATTGTTATGCAGCGGAGAAATTGCTGTGTAGAATTTTTGTTACATATTACACAGAATCGGAGTTTTTGCCTCAAAGAGTTCTAATTCGCCTGCCCTTCCAGCTGGTGTCATTACCCACTTCTGTTAAAACTTGGGTTTTACTTCAATTCCGCCGGAGAATAAAATTCCCCCCTTCTAATCGCTCAAGTCCGTTTTAACTCACATCTGGCACCAGTCGCATTACCCGCCTGGGGTTTAAACCCCTCTCTTACAGAATCAAGTCTTCTCTTAGAAGACTTAGTAAGAATTTCAGTCCATTTCAATGGAATTAGGACTTACGCAACATCACCACATCTGAGGGCAACCACAGAGGGATTACCCCTACAAAACGCTATATGTATAAGCTTTGCGTAAGTCCTGTGGAATGCAAGCTATGAGCCAAGAAAATTGAGTTCAAGACGGACTTGGGGCAAACTTGAGAATGGTGCAAGATGTCAGTTTTAACGGGTTTAAATTTTAAGCCGGAAATTTATTTCAAGGCACTTTTGCAAGCAGTCTAATCTTGCACCTAAGGAAAACACAATTAGCAAACGGGCTGATTAATGAAAGCGCCCCGATTGATGTAGCGATCGCGCAAGCTGGATTCAGAGTGACTATCACAGTCCGATCAATTCTCGGTATTTTCGATTTGGCGCACCACGGTGAGGGCGGAGTAGCTGACGCCTGCGGTGCCTTCGCCGGGATGGGTGGAGTCTCCCACTAGCCACAAATGATTCACGGGTGTGCGGTTGGCAAAGCCAAAGGGACCAAAGGTGGAAACTCTTTGACCAATCCCGCCGACAATACCGCGATCGCGTGCTGTGAAGCGGGCAAAGGTGCGGGGTGTAGCGGCTTCTTGATGGACAATGGTTTCTGGTGTCAAGTGAAAAAATTGACTAAGGCGGGCGATCGCTTCCTCGGTATATTGTTGCTTTAGCTGTTCATAATCCTCAGATTGCCACCAATTCCGAGTGTCAACGAAGGAAGAGGCGATGATAGTTGCTTTGCCTTCTGGGGCGCGACCATCTCTAGGGTGACTCACTGAGACAAATAGGGAGTTATTTTCCCCAATCGGGCCATCATAATCGTAGAGAAACTGCAAATGAGGCGGACATTCTGAGGGAATAGCACTTCGATCTACACCTAGATACACCACAAATGCTCCCGACGATGGGGGCAGTTTATCGACTCGACGACGATATCGATTTGGGATTTTGGATTGAGAATTGGGAAATCCCTCTGGTTTATGTGTTTCCAACAGCTGCACCAGATTTTGCGCGGTGACATTGGCAACAACATGGTCGGCGGGTTCTGTCCAGACAACGCCGGTTGTTTGATGGCGAATGACGACACCAGTGGCTTTGCCATTTGTGGTGTGGATGCGTTCAACGGTGTGGCGCATCAACAGCTTGCCACCGTCTCGCTCTAAAGAGGAGACTAGGCGATCGCTCAACACCTGCATACTGCCTTTGAGATGAAATAGTCCCTGCGGCTCCTGGGAAACACTCAAAGCAGTGGCTGCATACAGCAGAGCCGTTTCTTCAGCATCTACCTGAGAATAAAGCTTGAGCTGCAAATCCAGAAACGTTCTCAGACGCTGATTATCGCCCAATCCATACCCCCGCAAAGCGTCCCCCACCGTCAAAAAAGTGTAGGGCAAAGTAATCAAAGTATCGGGACGAACCGCCGATACCAGCTGCCATAAGTCCCACAAATTTCGCGGCGGTAGCACCGGATCGCGCGATTGAAACGCCCAACTCGCTCGGAATAAAGTCGCCAACAGCTGCCAAAATGGTTCGCTTCCCGGAAACTGCCGAATTCGCTCCGCCTTCCACTTTTGGGGGTCGCGCCAGACGTTAATCGGTTCGGTTTCTCCCGGTAGATACACCGCACAAGCTGGATCGCAAGGCGTCGCCGCTGGTAGCTCAATTTCTAGTTCCTGAAAAATGCGGTGATGAATCCCTCCCGGTTCCAGTCCAGCCACCTGAGTCGCTCCTACATCAAAGGTAAATCCTTTGCGTTTAAATGTGGAAGCACATCCACCAGGCACCAGAGCCTGATCCAAAATTAATACTTGGTAGCCTCGACGAGCCAGTAATGCCCCAGCAGTAAGACCACCAATTCCAGCACCGATGACGACAACATGACGGCTTGGCATGAATTGAGAACGAGGATTCCCTCTTGGGAGACTTAATATTACGTTACATTAAGTTTCGGCTTCCTGACAGGTTCGCGCTCGACGATGAACAATCGGGATTTCAATGTAAAACTCAGTTCCTTGTCCGGGTTCTGAGAAACACTTCAGAACCCCGCCGTGCTTCTCGACCACAATTTGATGGCTAATAGATAAACCCAAGCCTGTCCCCTTGCCAACAGGTTTAGTGGTGAAGAAAGGGTCAAACAGTCGTGCTTTCACGTCTGGAGGGATGCCAGAGCCATTATCTCGAATCCGAATCACTACATGAGGACTGTCATCAATTGCGACAACCTCAGTGCGAATTTTAATCGAAGCAACTGGCGCTTGGGCATTGAGAATGGGGAGGTTTTGACCTAGAAGAGACTGTGTATGCAAATTCTCTATGGTGGCGATCGCTAAGTGCTGATAGCTGTACTCCTCTAAAACATCAATCGCATTGGTGAGGATATTCATAAACACTTGGTTCATCTGTCCAGCATGACACTCCACAAGAGGGAGATCGCCGTACTCTTTGATCAGCTCAATTCCCCGATTTCCCACTTTTGCTTTCAGTCGATGCTGTAAAATCAGCAGCGTACTATCTAACCCCTCATGAATATCGACTGCCTTCATTTCTGCTTGATCGAGCCGAGAAAAATTCCGCAAACTCAGCACAATCTGGCGAATGCGGTCTGCTCCCAGCTTCATGGAAGATAGTATATTCGGTAGGTCTTCCCAGACAAAGTCAAGATCGATATTTTCCTCATAAGCTTCGATTTCTGGTACTGGATGGGGATAATAACGCTGGTAGAGTTGCAGCAGGTGCAGCAAATTTTGGGTGTATTGATCTGCGTAAGCGAGATTGCCGTAAATAAAGCTGACTGGATTATTAATTTCGTGAGCAACACCCGCAACTAACTGTCCCAAACTGGACATTTTTTCGCTCTGAACCAGTTGGGATTGGCTGTTTTGCAGCGTCTGCATCGCTGTTTTCATCTGGGTTGCTTGTTGTTGTAAAGACGCGATCGCTCTCGTCTGTGCAGCTTCTGATTCTCCTAAAGCCTCCAGCGCCTGTTTTCGCTCGGTGATATCTTCGGAAATGCCCAATAAATATCGGGGAATTCCCGATTCGTCGAGAAGCGGGATTTTTTTAGTGTGCAGCATCCTCAAACCTTGATGCTTAGTCTGGATTGGCTCTTCCGGAATGTCCAGAAGTTTCCCAGATGCCAACACTTCGCGATCGCAATTTGTGAAAAAAGCAGCTTGCTCTGGCGGGAAAAAATCATAGTCGTTCATGCCTAACACTTCTTCGGGAGAATAACCAGTGAGTTCCTCGCTGGCTTTGTTCCAGAAGACAAACCGCAATTCATTCACTTCCTTAATAAAAATTCCCATCGGCAGATTTTCTACGATGGAATTTAATAAATTTTGAGTGGATCGCGTTGCTTCTTGTGTCTGTTTGCGCTCGATGATTTCCCTTTCTAATTGTTGATTTGTCTGCAATAACTTTTTGGTACGTGCTACCAAAACTTCCGAATTGGCGATCGCTCTTTCCAACTCAACATTAGCCTGATCCAGTTGGTGCATGAGTGTTCTTTTGGATTGGGAATTTTCAAACAGGAGCGAGTAATAACGCCTTAGAGCCATGAAAACTCCCACGACTAAAGCCACGAGTGGGACGATACCTCCCTGAATTGTCAGTATCATTGGGGAGCCGTTTTGCCCACCAAAGACTAATTTTAAAAGCTGCACTGAATGTTCTACAGCACAGCTCAAGAAGATTGCTAGAGTTGCGAGTATCAATGGATTGCTGAGTAGATGCTGCCCTCGGAGAAAAGCGCGATCGCTCAAAAATGCAGTCGTATAATAACAAGCTGCAATGAATGTATTTTTACTTACTGAAAGTCCACTCAGCATGAGTAAAACTCACTCCAGTTAAATTAAGCTTTAGTCTGGTCTAACTGACTAAAGCATAGTATCTGTCTATAGACTGATAAAGCTTTTGAAATTATTAAATTTCTCTAAAGATACTGATTTATTTCAAACTTTTTAAAATTTAAAATAAATATTTCATAAAAAAGGTATTTCAAAATACATAAATAAGTAAAATTTAATAAATAAGCCAGATTTTAAAGAAATGATTGACTCTCTCAATCAACTTTAAAAAATGGCAGTGAAAGGTGATACGCGCTAGACCCGACATGAGCGAGAAACTTTTTTTAAACATCTGGAGAGCGATCGGGCAATGCTGGGTAGCTGGCTGAGGAGACGGGTGCGGACTGAGTAAGATAAAAGGAGAAATAGCCGAGCGACGAACAACACATGACCTCAACTCTGCTCAAATCTACGCCACTCAACGCCCCTACTCTCCACCGCCTGCCTAACGGTTTAACGATTGTGGCGGAGCAGATGCCCGTCGAAGCCGTTAACCTGAACGTGTGGATAAATGTCGGCTCATCCGATGAGCCAGACCCCATTAACGGCATGGCTCACTTTCTAGAACACATGGTGTTTAAGGGGACGCCAAGACTCAAAAGTGGGGAATTCGAGCTACTGATTGAAGAGCGGGGTGCCGTAACAAACGCAGCAACCAGTCAGGACTATACCCACTACTACATCACAACAGCTCCCAAAGATTTTGCCCATTTAGCACCATTGCAACTAGATGTGGTGCTAAATCCCAGCATTCCAGAGGATGCCTTTCAAAGAGAGCGATTAGTCGTTTTAGAAGAAATTCGCCGATCGGAAGATAATCCTCGCCGTCGCACTTACCAGCGGGCGATGGAGGTGGCATTTGACACCCTGCCCTACCGGCGTCAGGTACTAGGGCCAGCAGCGGTGATTGAGCAACTGACGGCGCAGCAGATGCGCGATTTCCATGCTAGTCGGTATCAACCGCAATCGATAACAGCGGCAGTTGTGGGCAATTTGCCTGTCGAGGAATTAATTGAAATTGTGGCAGAGGGATTGACGAAGATAGGAGTCAGCACTCAGGAGTCAGAAGTCAAAAGTCAGGAAGCTATCACCCCAACCTTGACTCCCGAACCCGCTTTCCGGGAAATTGTCCGCCGCGAGTATGTTGATGAAAGCTTGCAGCAGGCGCGGTTAGTGATGGTGTGGCGAGTGCCTGGATTGACGCACTTATCCGATACCTACGCGCTGGATGTGCTGGGGGTGATTTTGGGACAAGGTCGGATGTCGCGGCTGTTCCGAGATTTGCGGGAAGATAGGCACCTAGTCACTAATATTGGGGTGAGCAATATGAGCCATCGGCATCAAGGTGTCTTCTATATTGGGGCGCAGTTGCCGGTAGAGAATTTGGCAGAGGTGGAAGCGGCGATTCTTGCTCATATTCGCACCCTCCAGACAGAACCCGTGAGTGAGGCAGAGATTTCCCGCTTCCGGACGCAAGTAGCGAATCGGTTTGTCTTTGGGAATGAAACGCCGAGCGATCGCGCCAACTTATACGGCTACTATCAAACAATGATGGGTGATTTGGCTCCAGCATTGAATTATCCGGCTCGGATTCAAGCGTTGGAGGCGGCGGATCTTCAGTCAGCTGCTCAACAGTATCTCTCTTGTGATGCTTATGGTGTGGTTGCGATTAAGCCTGCTAGCTAAAAGTTTTTTAACGCTCTCGGTACGCAAAGAAATCAATCTGGTTTCGCGCACCTTTGCGTTAAAATTTCTCCCATGTGGACAGAAATAGACGCTCAAATTACTCGCCTAACGGGTGAAAGGTTTCAAAGTCAGCAGCGGCAATCGGTTAGTGGTGGCTGCATCAATCAAGGCTATGCCGTCAGCGATGGACAACGCACCTACTTCATCAAAATCAACCAAGCGTCTTTGGTTGATATGTTTGAGGCAGAGGCGCTGGGACTCCAGCAAATGCTGGAAACTCACACTATCCGGGTTCCGAAACCGATTGGCTGGGGTACTGGAGGCAATTCTGCCTATATCGTGTTGGAGTGGCTGGAAATAGGGCGCGGCGACACCCATTCTTGGGAAGAAATGGGACGGATGTTAGCGGCGATGCACAAATGTGCTGGAAAAGACGCCTTTGGCTGGGACAGAAATAACACGATTGGTTCCACGCCGCAAATCAATAATTGGACAGCAGATTGGGCGGAATTCTATGCCAAGCATCGTCTCGGTTATCAATTTCAGTTGGCACGTCGCGGCGCTCATTTTCCCCAACAGGAGCAATTGCTGGCGGCAATTCCCGAATTGCTAGCGGATTATCACCCTCAACCATCGCTGGTTCACGGCGATTTGTGGGGGGGAAATGCAGGCTTTACGGCATCGGGAGAACCCGTCATTTTTGATCCGGCGGCGTATTATAGCGATCGCGAGGTTGATATCGCTATGACAGAACTTTTCGGTGGTTTCCCCCCAGCCTTTTATCGCGGCTATAACGAAGTATTTCCTCTAGATCCAGGCTACGAGCGCCGGAAAAGGCTCTACAATCTCTATCACATCCTCAATCACTTTAATTTGTTTGGCGGCGGCTATAGTTCGCAAGCCAACGGGATGATTGAGCGTATTTTGAGATAGAGGAATGAGCGATCGCGCCTTTAAATATCAGTGAAAGTAGAGCAAATTATTCGTCCTTTTGAAATTTGTCTTTAGACGTTGCTTTGCTTAAGCCTTCGTTTCAGTCCACCAGAGACTTAAGTCTTTGCCTAATAGCGCAAGTCGGTTAAGACCAACTAATAATATTAACAATTTAGTCTGTTTTAACGGAATGCCAGCTATTAGCCAGCGATTTAAATTGCTGGCGGACTATAGAGATTTTCACAAAAAGTATATTGCAATTATGGACCTCGATTCTGATTCTTAACAGCTTCAACCAGAACCTCTACAGCTTTCGCTTTTTGAGGGTCGTTTCCCCCAGCATATTCTAACTGGAACGGCACTTCAATATCTGGTTTCACTCCCTTGCCTTCTAAGCGTTCTCCATTCACATAAATATCAACTACAGCTAGATAAAGAAGGTTGCCATCTTTTAGCAAGAAAGGACGAGCCGCAACAACTGCTCCTGCTGTTTGGCTACCAACAACTTTTCCAATTCCATACTGCTCAAAACCGTAAGCTAAAATCTCTTTTCCGCTTCTGGTTCCCTTATTCACCAGCATCACAACGGGTTTTCTCCACTGATAATCTAAGGTGCTTTTTATCCCGTCTCTGGGAATTTGGGTTAATACTGGAACTTTTTTGGAAAAAATACTCAGATAATTCGGAGTAGCTCCACCCCAGCCATCTCTTAAGTCTAAAATCAACCCATCCGCATCTTTAAGCCTTCCATAAGCAATTTCTTCTTCCAGTAATTCCTGATATTGATCGCCAGCATAAGACCAGATATGGACATAGCCTAGTTTTCTTCCATTGCTTTCAATTATTTCGATACTCGACCGCATAGCGTCTAAGAAAACTGTAGTAGGTTTTATTCTTTTTGGAACTACAATTACATTTTTATTGCTGTTTGAATCGGGAGTCTGTTGAATCGATATACTGACTTCTTTCCCTGCTTTGTTAACAAAAGATTCAATTGGCTGATACTGATTGCCATCAACTGCTAATATTTGATCGCCTACTTTGAGTCCCGCTTGAGCAGCAGAACTGCCATCGAGAATAGCAGTGATAAAGGTCTTCCCATTTATCTCTTTAGTGAAAGCTCCGATGCCGGTGTACTCTAAGCCGTTGGGAAATAACTTTTGTATCTTTTCTAAGAAAGAACCTTGATTAAATATACCCAAAAGTTGATAGTAAGCGGGTTCTGTCTTCGGATAAAAGCCTATATGAGAAGTATGCAACTCAGATAGCATTTGATTGATGACAATTGATGCTTCATCAATAGATTTTGCCTGCTTGACTGAAGGTTTATACTTCTCTCGCATGGCTTTCCAGTCAATACCGTTAAATTTGGGATCGTAAAAGTTGTCATTGACTGTTTGCCAAACTTCTTCAAAAACAGCTAATGTCGGTGATTCTTGAAGTTTTGAACTGACGGGTAAAAGTGAAAATGTTAAAGTAAGAATAACTAAAATGCTAAGACTTAAAGTAGCCAAAAAACGGTTAAGCTTTATCATTTTTTTATTATTTAAATTTATCTTCAGTCAGTATAGCTTATCATCTACTTAAATCAGGGTAGGAAGTATCTCATTTTTACAAATATATGCTGCGGTTAGAAACCACACCTACACAGACAAACCCGCGTAGGAGGGTTTCAAATTCATTACTAGATGTTGTATGCTAGGCACTGTTAACCAATAGTTCTACAGATAGGTTGGTTTAGGTACAGTTACCTAAATTAGGGGATGCGAATGAAGCGATCGCCTATCCTACATCGCCATACCAAACTCTATTATAATTGCGCGATCCTAATGTGCCGAGGCTGAGCTTTAACTCGTTCTATCCAAGCTTGGATTGCTGGAAATCTTGTTAAATCAAATCCACCTTCATCCGCCACATGAGTGTAAGCAAACAACCCAATATCAGCAATCGTATAGCGTTCTCCCACCAAAAAATTACAATTTGTTAAATGCTTTTCCATAATCGTTAGCGCTGCATAACCTGGTTCGCGCTTTTGATTAAGTGCCTCCTTATATTCCTCCGCCTTGCCAAGGATAGAAATCCAAAATCGGGAAGTAGCAATATAAGGCTCATGGCTATACTGCTCGAAAAATAACCATTGCAACACTTTTGCGCGTTCAAAACGGTCGTTAGGCAAAAAATCAGTTCCTTCACTCAGATAAAAAAGAATTGCGTTGGATTCTGCCAGAAATTGACCTGATTCTATTTCCAAAACAGGAATCCGACCATTGGGATTTTTGCTTAAAAATTCTGGAGTCCGAGTTTCACCTTTGAGGATGTTAACTTCTATCCTATCGAAGGGAATTTCCAGTTGAGTTAACAAAAGACGAACTTTGTAACAATTACCAGAGGAGAAAAATTGATACAGTTTGAGCATATTTATACCTAAACTACTTCAATAGTGAATTTTTGGAGCGCGATCGCCAGTGCGTGAGCGTTAACAATAAGTATTGTCACACGCGAAGCTTGCCCGAAGCATAAGCTAACACATATCGCTTTTATCAGTATGGTCCCAAGAAGCGATCACCGTTGAAGTGGATGATGTGAGTCGGTGCCTCAGCTACCCAGACTTCCGTTTCCCAAGATATTTCATTCAAACATCTCGCCATATCGCTGCGGCGCTGAAAGGCGGTGACAAACACCAGTCCAGCTATTGATTGCAACTCCTCGATGGTTTAATTTTTAGTTTTTTCGGGCTGTTTTTTTACAATATCTATTCCAAGTTCCAGTGATAGCTGGCTATATTGAGTTGGTTGATGAATTTCTTTTGGGGAGATTTGTTGATTACTTTCTAAACAAGCTTTAACAGAATCCGCTAAAGCCTTTGCTAAGAGTGGAGGTACTGCATTACCAATCTGATTAAATTGACTGTTCTCAGAACCCTGAAATTGGAACCAATCTGGAAAACTTTGAAGACGCGCACCTTCAGGAACTGTTAGCCTTCTCCTACGTCCATCAGGTAAGCGTATCCGCAACATATCCCCCGTTGCACCGCAGAGATTTCGACAGGTTACTGTCCGAGAAGGGGTATCCAGATGAAGGTCTCTGGGTTTGATACATTGAGATGCTATCTCGTACTTTTTGACATACTCATCCATACTAGGCGTGAGAAATTTTGAGTTAGGTAGCGCGGAAAATGCTAGTTTTCCCAAAGCTTCACCGGCAGTGTAGGGTAAATGAAGATGAGTTTTTTCAGGCCATTTCCATCCTCCTTTGTGTGCCACACAAAGGAGGCGTTCTCTTTTTTGAGGAACACCATAATGTGCAGCGTTTAAAATTTCCCATTCAACAATGTATCCGAGTTCCTGTAAAGCTATAACAATTTCTTCAAAGTATGCCTTGTTGCGAAAAAGCATTCCCCGCACATTTTCAAATAAGGCAACTTGTGGACGATAACGCTCAACAGCAGAAATAAAAGTTGGGAAGCCATCCCGACCATCTTTTAGTCCTAGTTGATGTCCACCCACACTGAAAGGTTGACACGGAGGCCCACCAATAATTACTACTGCCTCCTCAATTAAATTCGATGATGGTGTTAAAGTTTCCTGGTGGCATGAACGATGCAGATTGTGTCGATAAGTCGCGCAGGCATCCTCTAAAATTTCATAACCAACGGTTTGAAAACCTGCGGCTTCAAAACCGAGAGCTAGTCCTCCACACCCAGCAAATAAATCGATAACTAAGAGTTCAGTTGCTGCCTGGGGAGAGAGTCGAAGCTCTTTTTCGACAAAATCAAGGCAAGGAAGACGGTTGCTGAAGATTGTTGTCTTCATCAAATCAACACTAAGGTAAGGAAACACTTAGGGAATAAATCGGGTGCGCGGAACTGCTAGGAGGGGCAGAGACGCAAGCGATCGCACTCTTCATCACCAAGTGCGATCGCTTCCTATCTTCCTAACACCTATTTAGTGATATTTTTCCTCGCCCGTTCAGAACGCGCCTCAGCTGATTCCATTACCTCAGCCATATTTTCCAGCACTTCTCCTGGATGATTTTCTAAGACTCTGGTAGACAAAGAAACCCGACCTTTACCTTCATCAATGTCAACAATTAGCGCTTTGATTATTTGACCCACCTGAAACAATGATGGTAGAGATTCGATGTAGGTTTGGCTTACTTGCTTAATATGCAGCAAACCAGTAATCCCATCCAGATCGACAAACACACCGAAGGGCTTCACGCCAGTAATTTTCCCCTCGACTAACTGCCCGATTTCTAACTGAGTGATGGCAACAGAACGAGTCGCTTCCCGTTGCGAAAGCACCAGTTTGTTGGTGTCAGCAGAAACTTCTAGAAAGCTAGCAGTTAGCTTTTCACCAACCAGCGACTCCAGGTTATCGCGTTCCACCAAGTGCGATCGCGGAATAAACCCCCGCAACCCTTGCACTTCCACCGTAACGCCCCCCTTATTGACACCAGTGACACGGGCTTGCACTGTTTGACTCGCTTCCTGCATATCAGACAGGTTATCCCACGCCTGCTTGATCTCCATCTGCCGCACTGAAAGCGTCACCTGACCATCTGCATCTTGCTCTCGGATAATCAGGAAATCCCGTTCTTCCTGCAACGGCAGCACAATGGATAAATCTGTTACCCGTCTCAACGACGCCTCATCAACGGGTAAAAAAGCCAAAGACTTGCCGCCAATGTCTACATAGGCACCATCGCTTTCGTGGGTTTCCACTTTACCGCGCACGACTTGTCCCTTTTGAAACTGGTAGTCGTGTTGTTCGAGAGCTTTGGCAAAATCGTCCATAGAAAATGACGATTTTGCATCTTGAGAAGAGGTCGATTTGGAATTCATGACAACTTATTGATTGAAAAAAAAGTAATTCCCAACTCGCTTACTGCTTGTATGGGAAAAAATTTATGCCGCTTGAAGTTCTTGTTCAAACAGCTGTTTTACCTGCTTCCAGGCATCGGCGGCTGTGGTGTCATTGTAACTGGCGCGATGGTCGCAGAAAAATCCGTGTTCAGCTCCATCGTAGCGAAAGACACGATGGGGAATGTGGTGTTTCTGTAGCTCCGCTTCAATTTGATCTACCTGTTCGGCGGGGATGCTGGCGTCCTCCATGCCGAAAAAGGCGTAAAGCGTGCCTTTGATGTCTTTTGTCCGCGCAATTGTTGGTTCGCCGCCGCCGGGAGTGTCAGTGGCAACGCCAGCACCGTAGAATGACGCAGTGGCTTTAATATCGGGTAAAGTAGCGGCGAGGTAAGCAACATGACCCCCAAAGCAGAAGCCGATGCAGCCAAAGACAGGTTTTACTTCGGGCAGGGCTTTGAGGTAATTGATTGCCGCCTGGATATCGCCTAGTAGTTCTGAGGCTTGAGTTTGCGCCTTGTACTGTCTGCCAATTTGAATGTCTTCTGGAGTGTAGCCGGTTTCAAAACCCGGAGCTTGGCGTTGAAAGATTGCAGGCGCGATCGCTACATAGCCTTCCTTGGCAATTCGTTCTGTTACTTCCCGGATGTGGGCATTCACCCCAAAAATTTCCTGCAACACCACAATCCCTGGAAAAGGCTCCTTCCTTTCCGGCATTGCCAGGTAAGCCGCAATTTCTAGATCGCCATTGGCAATTTTGAGGTTTTTTGTCCGAATCTTGCTGTCTGTCATGATAATTTTTCTCTGTCCTCTGCCATTTTTTTAGCAGATAGTGCTACTATTTTGTCTACCAGCAAATTGCCCTACTTTTTACTGTAATAAAGTATTTAAAAGTTTATGGAAGTGCTGCACCAATTATCGCATTTTTTTATCAAGGAAATTTATATAAAACGAACCATAGCTTTTTTGTTTAAGAAATCCCAATTTTTAAATAATTTGTAATCTTTGCTGGCTTTATTGTATAGTTTTGTGCGGTTATTGAAGAATTGCTGGCTGTCGAGAAAAGGGATTTTTGATGAAATGAGTCAAGAACTATAGCTGGCTTTTGTAATCATTAAAAACTCAAAAATTATCAAGGTGTAAGGGAAGGAGTTCGACCTTGGCAGACTGGAGAGAAAAAGAAAAACCGACCGGATTATTAACTCGGCAACTTACCTTCATCGCTATCGTTACCTTAACGGCGCTCATCGTCAATAAAATCATCAAGTCGTCACCTCAACCTTCCCCTCAGCATCTGTCCGCCATAGAGGTTCCTCAGGACAAGCCGGTTCATCAACAACTCCCCAGTGTCGAACCCGAAAATTTGCCGCCGAGGGAAATAATACCGCCAGGGAGTAGCGCGATCGCCGAAAGGGCACACGCCTCGCTAGAGCGCATACACTTGGCGATCGCACCTATCGCACCATCAAACCCGGTTCATCAGCAACTCCCCATTGTCGAACCCGAAAATTCGCCAAGTGAAACAACGCTTTGGGCGATCGCTCCATCACCCGCAGCCGAAAAAACCTTCCCAGTGCCTACTGAGTATCAGGGAAAAACCATTTATCAGGTGAAGCCGAAGCATCAGGAAAAAGTCATCGCCCTCACCTTTGATGATGGCCCTTGGGGTAAAACGACATTGCAAGTGCTGGACATCCTCAAGAAAAACGACATCAAAGCCACATTTTTCTGGGTAGGAGAGCAACTGCAAAGTTATCCAGCAGTAGCCCGACGAGTGGTTGCTGAAGGTCACGCCATTGGCAACCACACCTGGCATCATTCGTATCGTCAGATGGACGAGGCTAGGGCAGCAAAGGAAATTGACGACACAGCCGCACTCATCTACAAGACAACCGGAGTCACAACCTCTTACTTCCGTCCTCCCGGCGGCATCTTGCAAAATGGATTAGCGGCTTATGCCCAAAAGAACAACTACGCCGTGATGATGTGGTCGATTAACTCGGTGGACAGTAGTCGCCACCGCCTCGCCGCGCCCAAATTGGTCAAAAATATTCTCAAGAGTGCCTTCCCCGGCTCTATTGTGCTATTGCATGATGGTGGTGGCAACCATTCGACAACGGTTCAGGCTTTACCCCAGATCGTTGAGAAACTCAAAAAGCAGGGATATAAGTTTGTCACCCTGCCGGAACTGCTACAGAACCAAGAGACGACAGACGCCACTGATTCCGTCTCTACTGGGGAAGTAGAAACACAGATTCCCACTCTATTGGAGGAAATTCCGCACCCATCCGCAGAACAACCCGAAAATCATTTCCCTGGGTGAGATCGTTTTGGAGTTTAGATGTTGGATTGTAGAAGACTTGCAGCGAGTAGCGTCACGACAAATAGATAGGTCAATTGATCGGGAGGCAGAATATGGAAAAACCAGCGCGATAACTCAGCTTCTGTAGCGCATTATGCTATTAAAGAATTGCCCCTCTCACGGCTTCATGAGAATCAGAGTCCTTGGAGGCTCGCAAATGGTTCAATTTCATATTCAGCCAGACAGTGAAATTCCAGCGTCAAAACAGCTATTTGACCAAATGCAGTTTGCGATCGCCTCGCGGCAGTTTCCCCCTGGTCATCGATTGCCTAGCACTCGGCAGCTGGCAATGCAGACAGGTTTGCACCGAAATACCATTAGCAAGGTGTACCGGCAGCTAGAAGAAACTGGATTAGTGGAATCCCAAGCCGGATCGGGAATTTATGTCAGATCCCAAGGAAACGAGGGCGGCACTGGACACAGCGGCCCCATACACGAACAATATCCTCAAGCCTACAAGCTGGTACAGCACAGCCTGGATGACCTGCTCAACCAAGGCTGCACCCTCAACCAAGCCAGGGAACTATTCCTAGCAGAAATTGACTGGCGCTTACGCTGTAGTGCGCGGGTGCTGGTCACGGTTCCGTCACGAGACATAGGTGCTGGGGAGTTGATGGTTCAGGAACTGGAAAAATCTTTGGGGATACCCGTGCAGTTGGTGCCGATGGAGGAACTCACTAAAGTACTGGATCAAACCCACTCTGGTACTGTGGTGACTAGCCGCTATTTTATTGGGGATGCGGAAGCGATCGCTGCCCCACGAGCAGTGCGCGTCATCCCCGTCGATATTTACGACTACGCGCAAGAACTCAATCTAGTTCAACGCCTCCCTAAAGACAGCTGTATGGGTCTGGTGAGTCTCAGTTCAGGCATTCTCGGAGTTGCAGAAATTCTGATCCACAGCCTGCGCGGGGATGATTTGCTGGTGATGACAGCCCAGGTAAAAGACACCTACAAACTCAACGCGATCGTTCGCAGTGCCCAAACGATTGTTAGCGATCGCGCCAGTTTTGCCACCGTCAAAGCGGCAGTCACCGCCGCCCGTGAAGACATTATTCGTCCTCCGGAGCTATTATGTAGCGAAAACTATATTGGCACCAAGTCAATTAACTTGCTCAAGCGCGAACTCGGTTTAGGTTGACAATTTTGGATTTCGATGATTGAGACATAACTTATACCATTTGGCAGCATAAATTGCTCATTCAGGTGGGCAATCCCCACCTGCACCCTTCGGTTTAGGCTGAACTTTTGGATGAACAGATGCTGTAAGGTAGTCCTCAGGGATTCAAGTTTCTCACCCAGAAGCCCCTTTCTAAAATTGGCAATTCTTTTAGGAGCAAAGATGACAATTGACATGAAACCTTCTATGGGTTTATAAAGATGCCATTGAGAAACGCCCTGCTACTAGAGCTTTCCGACCCGATCCCATTCCAGAGTTGCCTAATCGAAGATTTTGTAACAACTCAAGTCAAAGAAGCTTTTAAAACCCCTCCACAGGTAGATGTTTGCTTTCTGCTCCTCTTAGGCTATGCCGCCGATGAACCAGTAAAACATGATCAGGACTTACGCAACATCACCACATCTGGGGGGCAACCACAAGGGGATTGCCCCTACAAAACGCTATATGTATAAGCTTTGCGTAAGTCCTGATGATGAGGGGCGCTTTGGTCTAGATCGGGTTTACTATGGCGATTATGGTGATTTCCGTCTATAGACTTATGAATAAGTTTTCAAGCGTGCCCCTCCGGATGATTGGCAGAAACCCGAATTAAGGGTATCATTTACACCTCAAGAACAGCCAAGTCGGCTCATGAAGGCTGAACGGTGGCGTCCAGACGGCTAGCTGCAACCGGCAACAGTTGCGATAGTAATCGGGAATAATTTTCCTCTAACGCCTGCTCATTGTTTTTTAAATAAAAGGCGCTCTCCCCCAACCGTTGCCAAAAGTGGCAATCCTTAAGCCAGAATCTGTGAAGATATCCTGACAGCTAAAACCTTTGTGCGGAACTCTGACTCCTGATGCTATGACTGCTGTGCCCCTACCTCGCCAGCCATCTCCATTGCCTGACGGCGGTACCACCGCCGAAACGACGCCTGTTTTTGCGCTCAAAGAACTGGTGGCGCGTTTGCATCGAGAACAGCGCAAGATTCAAGACTTACTCTCGTCGTTAGGGTTTGCCCTGCGTAGCTTCAATAACTTGAATCAGTTTTTGGAGTTAATTCCGCTGATGGCAACGCGGGTGACAGATGCCGATGGCGGCATTCTCATCCGGTTTTTGCCGAATGGTCAGGTGCGGCTAGAGCGGTTGCACTGTCAGGAAGGTCAGTCTTGTCAGGATATTCGCAAGGCGCTTAACACAGCAACCCGTCAGGCGAGTAATCCCTCGACAACGGCAGAAGGGATCGCCGCACCGCCATCATTGGATGCTCAACTGACCCGGTTTTTGGGACCAGACATTCAGGTATTTGGCACTCCGATTCTGGTGAAAAATACAGAGCGAGGGCGTCTTTATGTATTCAGCCGCGATCCCAACTATATTTGGACAGACACCCGGCAGAAGTTGGTGCGGTTAGTTGCAGATCAAACAGCAGTTGCGATCGCTAACGATGAACTCACCGTCGAACTCCGCCAAAAAGAACGCCTGGACAAAGAATTAGAAATTGGTGCCGATATCCAGCTACGCCTACTGCCGCGACAATGTCCTAATATTTATGGAGTCGAACTGGCGGCAAAGTGCCAAACGGCTAGTCGCGTCGGCGGAGATTACTATGATTTCATTCCCGCCAATTATGACCAGCTGCGATCCAAAACGAACAGCGATTCGGAAGTAGAAACCGCTCAAAGAGGATCGGTTCCCTGGAGCCTGGTGATTGGGGATGTCATGGGCAAAGGCGTCCCAGCCGGTCTAATTATGACGATGACGCGGGGGATGTTGCGAGCCGAAGTGCTAAACAGGCACTCACCCGCGAAGATTCTACAACATTTAAACCGGGTGATGTACGCCGATTTGGAAAACTCCCATCGGTTTGTCACCCTGTTTTATTCCGAATACGATCCGCAAACCCGCATCCTGTCTTACAGTAATGCCGCGCACCATCCTCCCTTGTTGTGGCAAGCGTCAACCCGTTCCATCAAGCGCCTGGATACCTGGGGAATGCTGATTGGTCTGGATGCCGATTCCCAGTATGAAGATGCCCAAGTACAGCTGTATCCTGGGGACACGATTATTTATTACACCGATGGTTTTACCGATGCGGCAAATCAAAATGGCGATCGCTTTGACGAAGAAAAGCTCAGCCGCACCTTCCAGTGGGCTTGCCAGCATTGCAATGGCCCCCAAGCGCTTTTAGATTACCTATTTGAGCAGGTACAGCAGTTTATCGGCCCAGCCAACCGGAACGGAGATGATATGACGCTAGTGGTGATGCAGGTCAAAAGTTAGTAGTCAGTAAGTAGGCGGATGCAATCAAATTGAAGATTTTCGTAGAGCGGGGAAAACGCCCTTGAAACCCAACACCTGCATGGGTTACGCTATCGCTAACCCGTCCTACAAATAATTAATCCCGCCTACTTAGTCATTAATCATTAGCATATGACAAATAACTAATCAGGTATAGCTAAGGCCTTCCCACTAGCCAAGGTGTCAGCTTTAGTGTTAATACAATCTGAACGGATGCGCGAGCAACTGCCAACATCTCTATTTGTTGTGAGGAAATCAGACTCATGGTGCTTAACGAAATGCACGAAATAATCGGTTTGTTGCCCAATTTGACCCACGGTTACGATACTGTATCGGTGTGGCTTTCGCACTCGCCGGTCAATTGGCCCGTCTTGGCGCAGCAAATCAGAGACCCAAAGGTGTTGGATCAGATGCAAAATGCCTTTAACTACTTCATTAAATCAGGACAAGTCTGGGCACTCCTAATTGGGCTGTTTTTTGGATACCTGATTCGAGGAATTACGGCTTAGTTAAGGGCATTTGAAGGTTTAAGAGTTGGAAGGTTGAAAGGTTGAATGTTTTGATACAACTTACTCGTGCTGAAATTTGCTATTGAGTAATATGCTTGCTTTGGCAAGCTTCAACCTGTTCGCCAAAGCAACTTTCAACCGGCACGCCTTTCAATCTGTCAACTTTCCAACGTTAACAACAAGCTCGTGACTGAACAAAAAACTTGGAGCCAACGGTTTGAATCGGCATTGCATCCTGCGATCGCTCGTTTCAACGCTAGTATCGGCTTCGACATCGAACTCATCGAATATGACCTCACCGGCTCTATTGCCCATGCCAAAATGCTCGCCCATACCGGCATTATTTCAGAGTCGGAGGCACAACAGCTAGTCGCAGGCTTAGAACAAATCCGCCAGGAATACCGGGAAGGAAACTTCAACCCAGGGATAGATGCCGAAGATGTTCATTTTGCGGTAGAGCGCAGACTGACAGAAATTACCGGAGATGTCGGCAAAAAACTGCACACGGCGCGATCGCGCAACGATCAAGTAGGCACCGACACCCGCCTCTACTTGCGAGATCAAATTTCCCAAATTCGCAGCCAGTTGCGCGAATTTCAGGGAGTTCTCATCGACCTTGCCCAGAATCACGTCGAAACCCTGATTCCCGGCTACACGCACCTACAACGCGCCCAGCCAGTCTCTTTAGCTCACCACCTCCTCGCCTATTTTCAAATGCTAGAGCGGGACTGGGAGCGGCTAGGAGAAGTCTATCAGCGCGTCAATGTCTCGCCCTTGGGGAGTGGTGCGCTTGCCGGAACCACTTTCCCCATCGATCGACACTACACCGCCAAACTGCTGAACTTTGATGGGGTCTATGCTAACAGTATGGATGGCGTGAGCGATCGCGACTTTGCGATTGAATTTCTCTGTAGCGCCAGCCTGATCATGGTTCACCTCAGCCGTCTATCAGAAGAAGTCATCCTCTGGTCATCCCACGAATTCGGCTTTGTCACCCTCAAAGATAGCTGCGCCACCGGCTCCAGCATCATGCCCCAAAAGAAAAACCCCGACGTGCCTGAACTCGTGCGGGGCAAAACAGGTCGCGTTTTTGGGCATCTGCAAGGAATGCTAGTGCTGATGAAAGGGCTACCCTTGGCTTACAACAAAGACTTACAAGACGACAAAGAAAGCCTATTTGACAGCGTAAAGACCGTTAAAGGCTGCCTGGAAGCAATGACCATTTTGTTGCGCGAGGGGATAGAATTTCGTACCTCTCGCCTTGCAGAAGCCGTCGCGGAAGATTTCTCCAACGCGACAGATGTCGCTGATTACCTAGCAGCGCGGGGTGTCCCCTTCCGGGAAGCTTACAATCTCGTTGGCAAGGTCGTAAAAACTTCCCTCGCTGCCGGTAAACTTCTCAAGGATTTGAGCTTGGAAGAATGGAAGGAATTGCACCCAGCTTTTGAGGCAGACATCTATGAAGCCATCTCTCCAAGACAAGTAGTTGCCGCTCGTAACAGTTACGGCGGTACCGGATTCGAGCAGGTGAGACAAGCGATTCAAGCTGCCCAGTCTCGGCTGAGTGCTGACAATAGGGCTGAGGACTGAGTAATGAGGACTGAGGACTGAGGACTGAGGACTGAGTAATGAGGACTCAATAGGGGATTTCTCAATTTCGCAAGAGAGTTTAGTAGCAGAGGAAGCATTTTCTTCTTCCTCAGCCCTCAGCCCTCAGCCCTCAGCCCTCAGCCCTCAGCCCTCAGCCCTCAGCCCTCAGCCCTCAGCCCTCAGCCCTCAGCCCTCAGCCCTCAGCCCTCAGCCCTCAGCCCTCACTCCTCAGCACTTAATCAATGGCTAACCCATCGCGCCGCCCATTGCTCCCATGCCTCCTCCCATTTTGTCTTCATCCTCCTCATTAGTTCTCTCTCCAGGCGATCTTTGACGCCGGAATTTAGAGAACCGACCCGTAGTTTGACGTTTACGAAACTTGCGGGCGTATGCTTGGTTACGCTGCGCCTTTTCTTTCTTAGGGTTACGGCGCTTCGCCATGTTCACCTCTTTGATATACAACTAAAAATGGTGCCTTTGGGTTTTCCCCCGCACCTGATGCTTGTTGGTGTTGCCAGTCACGCCCAAGGCTTGTAAAAGCAGGTGCTAGAATCTGCCAATCTGCCGCGATCGCCCTCTTTTGGGGGGTTCTCCTGCGGTCTGGCAAGGTTTGAGCTGCATCTGACGCCCCATTCATTTTGCACCATCCAGTGCCGAAATAGCCGTCTCTTTTTGCGAAATTAAAGCGTCTCTAGCAACTTCTCAGAACGTACTCTTGACCAAGCGAATCCAGAAAGAGAGTTGCTCCCCCAGAGCATTTTTTGGGCGCTGGAAGCCTCTGCCTTCAAACCTGTGGAAGAAACACCGAAACAGGCTAGCCTAAAAACGGCAGGTCGCTGACTGACGTGACCGAACTTGCATCCGTAACGTATATCATAACAGCCTGTCAGCAGCCTATTAAAAAGCCCTGACTTGCTGCGGTTGAAAACATCCCCATGTCCCTAAAACTCAGCGATACTGCTCCTTTGGTGGGTAAAATTGCCAGCCGCAACGACAGCAAAGAGCTGAAAAATTCCGCAGCAAGCCATTGATATGCATTCAGCGCCGCAGATGAGCGATCAGCTCGGATGGTAACATTGAGAAGATTTATCTTAAGGTAAGACCTGAATCTCAAAAAGCGGAAATTCTTGCAGATTTAAAAATTTGAATTTGTAGAGGTGGATGAATAAGCAATTCTGGCATCCCCAGAACCATGCGGAGTCAGCCATTGGGGAAACCCTACTTTTGCAAAGGTTTAAATTTTATCTGTCATCGGAGAACTTCCCGCTCAAAAATTGACTCTAAAAGTAAAAGTTCCTTCCTGCGTTGAAGTAAAGCTTCTTTTGTCTATGCGTCAGTCATGGCGATTTATACAAACAGTGCTAGGGATTATTTTCCGCCATCCCATCATTGGCACAACTATCATCCCGATTTTGCCGGATGGTCGAATTGTGTTCATTCGACGCACAGATACGGGTGAATGGGGTTTTCCTGGCGGCATTGTCGATTGGGGTGAAGACATTCCGACATCAGCGCGGCGGGAGTTGGCGGAAGAAACCGGACTGGAGTTAGTAAAAATTCGCCGGTTAGTGGGAGTTTACTCTTCCCCAGACCGCGATCCCAGAATTCATTCGATTTGTGTAGCGTTAGAAGCAGAAGTGCAGGGAGAAATGCAGGTTCGGGATACGCTGGAAATTATGGAAGTAAAAGCTTTCTCTGTGACATCATTGCCTCAAGGGAAACTCTGCCATGACCACGACCAGCAGTTGCAGGACTACTTGAACGGCTTGACAACCCTCGCATGAGCAGGATTTTCGATTTTGGATGCGTGAATCCATCGTCAATCTAAAATCTAAAATCTAAAATCTAAAATCTAGGATGACTCTACCGTTACGCAATTCTCGAATTAAGCTGTCCCAAGGACAAATCTTCTGGCGAGAAGTCGGTCAAGGGCCAGTTTTGGTTTTTTTACATGGATCGGCTCACGATAGCAGTCAATGGCTACCTGTCATCGATTGTTTGAGTCAAGATTACCACTGCTTTGCCCCAGATTTACTTGGCTTTGGGGACTCAGAACGCCCAGATGTCCACTACTCGATTGAGTTAGAGGTGGAATGTCTCGCTGAGTTGTTAGAAGCGTTAAACCAGCGGGAAGTTTATTTAATTGGTCACTCGCTGGGAGGATGGATTGCGGCAAGCTTCGCGCTGAAATATTTGGAACAGGTGCGCGGATTAGTGCTGTCAGCTCCAATTGGAGTAGAAGCTGAGGGATTAAGAACAGAGCGATCGCGCCCATCTCTATTTAAACGCTTGTCTAAGATGGTATCCTCCTGGTGGCGATCGCTCATAGATGCGCTCAATCGTGTCTCTAACAATCGCCTGTTTCCTCGCCAGCGCACTGGGCAAAAGACGCGGCGACAAGAACAGTCGGTGCAGTTTCCCACCACCGACAAGCTATTATTTCAACGCCGTCGCGCCGAAATTCAAGCAGAATTATTGAAGGAAAGACTGGAGTGGCTGAAAGTCCCCGTTTTAATTTTGCAAGGCGAGCGAGACAGTCGTTCTAGAATTGCCGAAAGTCAAGCCTACGCCGACTTAACTCCATCAGCTCAGTTGGAAATTATTAGCTATGGGGGAAACGATTTACCCGAAGCGCTGCCAGATGTCGTGGCTCAGTATATTCGAGGTTTCGTTAGTAAGCAGTAGGGGCGCATAGGCTGTGCGCTTTTACTGGAGTTAATAAAAGAACCTCACCCCCAACCCCTCTCCGCTTGCGGAGAGGGGAGCCGGAGCTGGAGCTGAAGACGGGGTGAGGTTTCTCTTGATTGTGAATAATTAAGCGGATTTGAGCTTAGTAGCTTTACGAATGGCTAAGAACTAATGACGACTGACCGCATTCCCATAAAAATCAGATTGGGGTCGCTAATTATCTGAGTTGCTATTTCAGGAAACTGGGTTTGCAGGTAGGAAAGTAAAATAGTGCGATCGCCTCCCGTCAAAATCACCCGACTGCCTGGAAATTCTTGCCACCAAGCCTGGATAAAGTCTCTAATTCCAGCCACGACAGTGTAGATAACGCCACTCTGAATCGCCTCCGCTGTATTTACAGCAAAACGCGGCGGCATTTCTTGGGGTAATTCTATGGGTGGCAGGGCAGCAGTTCTTTGAGTTAGAGATTGTAGCTGTAACCTTAACCCAGGCAAAATCGCCCCACCCACCAGCCTTTTATTGACATCTGCACCCGTAAATGTTAATGCGGTTCCGGCGTCAATTACCAAAGAAGGCAAACCCCAGACTTCGCCAGCACCTAACACCGTTAAAGCCCGGTCAATTCCCAGCGTCGGATAAAGTTTCTCCAGCGGCAATTGGTCTAAAGTAATGTTGCGAACATTAGGATAACTTTGCCAAAGTGCCGTTTGCTCCGGAACCACCGAAGCCAGATAAATAGGTAGCTGACTGGGTGGTGACATTATTTCCGCTGGTAAGTCACCAGCCGTCAAACCCTGCGCCAGCTCCTTGACAGATGCTTCCGTAAGATATTGAGTATCCCAGGCTTTGTGAAGCGTCTCTCCTTCAAAGTACGCCCAGTGCAGCCGCGAATTTCCAATCATCAAACCTAGCCAATTCATCGTCCTCAGTGCCTCTGCGGGTTCGACACTTTTAGAACTCTTAACTCACTCATAGGTTTTTTAATAAATCTTTACAAGGTACTCGTGGCAGAATGAAAGAAGAAAAAATACCTAAATGGGTTGCAACAGAAGGAGACCAGAGATGGTAGCGCTCACCGACCGAACCCAAAAACGCCTCACAATGCAGACAGGCGAAATCGCCCCTGACACCACAGCGATTCGCTCGCTTGACTGGGATCGCGATCGCTTCGACATTGAATTTGGACTGCAAAACGGCACCACCTATAATTCCTTCATCATTCGGGGTGAGCAGACGGCTTTAGTGGATACCTCCCACGAAAAGTTTCGCCAGCTATATCTGGATGCATTACATGGACTCATTGACCCAAAAGAAATTAATTACCTGATTATCAGCCACACCGAGCCAGACCACAGCGGATTAGTCAAAGACATCTTGAAACTGGCTCCTCAGGTAACGGTAGTCGGGTCAAAAGTCGCAATCCAGTTTATCGAAGATTTTGTGCATCAGCCGTTTGAGCGGCGAATTATCAAAAATGGCGACAAGTTGGATTTAGGCAACGGACACGAATTGGAATTCGTGATTGCCCCCAACTTGCACTGGCCCGACACCATTTTCACATTCGACCACAAAACCCAAATCCTGTATACCTGCGATGCCTTTGGCTTGCACTATTGCTCAGATAGCACCTTTGACGAAGATTTAGCCGCCATCGAAGCCGATTATCGCTTTTACTACGAATGCCTGATGGCTCCCAATGCCCGTTCCGTGCTATCTGCACTGAAGCGGATGGGAGAACTGCCGGAAGTACACACCATCGCCACCGGACACGGCCCTCTGCTGCGCCACAACGTCGTGGAACTGACGGGACGTTATCGGCAGTGGAGTCAAGCTCAAACCAAGGGAGAGACGACAGTAGCGGTATTTTACGTCTCCGATTATGGATATAGCGATCGCCTTTCCCAATCCCTCGCCAAAGGTATCACCAAAACTGGCGTCGCCGTCGAGACACTCGACCTGAAATCCGCCGATCCCCAGGAAGTGCAAGAATTAGTGGGGCGTTCATCTGGCTTAGTCATTGCCACACCCCCAGCCGCCTCTGCCACCGCCCAAACTGCGATTGGCACCGTTTTAGCCGCTGCCAAGGAAAAACAAGCGGTTGGCATTCTGGAGTCCTACGGAGGAGATGATGAACCCGTCGATCCGCTGGTGAGTAAATTTAGAGAGTTAGGGCTGACAGTAGCATTTCCAGCGATTCGGATTAAAGACACGCCAGGAGAAGCCATCTATCAGCTGTGTGAAGAAGCCGGAACTGACTTGGGACAATTGCTCACCCGCGATCGCAACATCAAACAGATTAAGTCCCTTGATGCCGACTTAGAAAAAGCACTGGGACGGATCAGCGGTGGACTATACATCATTACCGCCAAAAAAGGCGAAGTCAAAGGTGCCATGTTAGCCTCCTGGGTGGCACAAGCCAGCTTCCAACCCCTAGGATTCACAATAGCCGTAGCGAAAGACCGGGCAATTGAGTCCATGATGCAAGTAGGCGATCGCTTCATCCTCAACGTCTTAGAAGAGGGAAATTATCAACATTTGATGCGGCACTTTTTAAAACGATTCCCCCCTGGCGCGGATCGATTTGCCGGAGTCAAAATTCAGCCAGCGGAGAACGGTTTCCCCATTCTGACGGAAGCTGTCGCTTATATGGAATGCGAAGTTGCAAGTCGCATGGAATGCAGCGATCATTGGATAGTTTACAGCACTGTTCAAGCGGGTCGTGTCTCCAAACCCGACGCGCTCACAGCTGTTCACCATCGTAAGATCGGAAATTATTATTAGGATTTGGTTCGCGCCAAGACGCCAAGGCGCAAAGAAAATAAAGGTTAATTACTTCTTGGCGTCTTGGCGGGAAGAAACAAAATTGCTCTTAGTCCCAATCCGTGACCTATGAAAGTCTTTAAACCCCGCGATGTTCAGGTTCTCCCGATTGGTGCAGATACAACTGTGTTGCGATCGCGCACTTGGGACAGGCTTAAGTTTGAAATCGAATATGCTCTACAAAGGGGCACAACCGCTAATTCTTATGTGATTCAAGCGGATAAAACAGCGCTCATCGATCCGCCAGGAGAATCATTTACAGACATTTTTATCTCCGCTTTACAGCAGCGGTTTGACCTAGAAAAACTGGATTATGTAATTTTAGGGCACGTCAATCCTAACCGAGTTTTTACGCTGAATGCTTTACTAAAACTGGCTCCTCAAATTACTTTTGTTTGCTCAAATCCAGGGTCAATCCTGCTGCGAAATCTTTTTGAAAGTACTTTCCCAGACACTTTACAAGAACACAATCTGCAAATTGCTGTGATGCGGGGGGAAGAAACTTTCGATTTAGGCAAAGGTCATTACTTACAATTTATCCCCACTCCCAGTCCCCGTTGGCCTGACGCCCTTTGTACCCACGACTCCCTAACCGAAATTTTGTATACCGATAAGCTTTTCGGGGCGCACGTCTGCGGCGATCAGGTGTTAGATGAAGGGTGGACGGTGTTTAGCGAAGATCGGCGCTACTATTACGATTGTCTGATGGCTCCTCACGCTCGGCAAGTAGAAACAGCGCTGGATAAACTGACACAGGAGTTGCCAGCTAGGCTCTATGCTACGGGTCATGGGCCGTTGGTGCGCTACAGTCTGATCCCGCTGACTCAAGCTTATCGGCAATGGAACCAGCAGCAAAGGGCAACTGAAACGAGCGTGGCGCTGCTCTATGCTTCAGCTTATGGGAATACGGCGACCTTGGCGCAAGCGATCGCTAGTGGCATTACCAAAGCGGGGGTTGCTGTCGAATCGATTAACTGCGAATTTGCCGAACCCTCTGAAATTCAAGAAGCTGTAGAAAAATCAGATGGGTTTATCATGGGTTCTCCTACCCTCGGTGGTCATGCTCCCACGCCGATTCAAACTGCACTGGGTATTGTCCTATCCAACGCTAGCAAAGGCAAGCTGGCGGGTGTTTTTGGTTCTTATGGCTGGAGTGGGGAAGCGATTGATTTACTAGAAGGCAAGTTAAAAGATGCTGGATATCGCTTTGGCTTCGACCCGATTCGGGTCAAATTTAAACCCACCGAGGTGACGCTGAAATATTGCGAAGAAGCCGGGACAGACTTCGCCCAAACATTGAAAAAAGCTAAGAAAGCCAAAGTTGCCCGACAACAGTTAGGAGTGCAACCCATTTCGCCCTCGCAATCTGCCAAGATCGAACAAGCGGTAGGGCATCTGGTTGGCTCTCTTTCCGTCGTAACAACGAAACAAGGCGAACTCAGCGGGGCGATGTTGGCTTCTTGGGTGTCTCAGGCAACTTTTAATCCCCCCGGTTTAACTATTGCTGTCGCCAAAGATCGAGCGATTGAATCGCTGATGCATTCTGGCGAAAAATTTGTTTTAAATATTCTGGGAGAAGGTAAGCACATCGGCTTGATGAAGCATTTTCTTAAACCTTTTGGCCCCGCTGAAGACCGATTTGCCGATGTCGCTACGCAAGACGCCCAAAATGGTTGTCCGATTCTCACCGACGCCCTAGCTTATCTGGAATGCATTGTCCGCAACCGGATGGAATGTGGCGATCACTGGTTGGTCTACGCTGTGGTGGAAAATGGCAAGGTGTTACAGCAAGAAGGCGTCACCGCTGTGCATCACCGAAAATCGGGTAGCCATTATTAAATAACGCCATCTGCAACTTTTAACTAACCTGCAACCCACTAACTCTCAAGCCAATAACCCGCAACCTTCAACTTTCTTTGCCCAAATCCAAATTAGCGACACAGGCATTGGCATTAGCCCCGACTTTCTGCCCTATGCATTTGACCGCTTTCGTCCTAGTTAAGGCGCTTTTCCAGATATTGACCGATCATTTGCTGTTCTCCGGCGCGGGAGATGATCGTTTGCCGGGTGCGGTAGCTTCGACCAATCAGTTTTAATTCTTCTTCAAATGAAGAGTCTCTGTACTCTGTCCGCAAGCACAAAGTTTTGGGATTGGAGAAATAATACTCGGCTGTGACTGGTTTGGGAGTGGCAAAGCCGCGATCGCGATATAGTATGGTTCCTAATGCGCCAAACAGTGTCGAACCCTTGGACTCTTTGCGCCCCGTTACTGAATTTGTGCTGTTCCACTCTACATAAGAACCACAAATTAGCGCTGCTGGATCTTCCAATTTGTGTAACTCTGCCAAATGCACCAATTCGGAGCTTCCCTGTTCCAGAAACCGGACGGTAATCAGACTAACCATCTCCTTGGTTTCTCCATCCGGCAGCGTATAGTAGCGTCTTTCAGAGCGCCATTTGCCCTCTGATTCCTGAAAAAACGCTGCAATTAAGGATTCCTCATCTGTTTGGGCAAGTTGTCTTAGTGATGTCACCAGTACCAGTCCTCATACGAAGTGAAATAGAGTTCTTGCAAGCGTCAATTTTTGCTAGGTAGCTATGGGACTTATCACCCTTTTATTTGACATTTATGCAAGCAATCTGATAAACGGTTATGCAAGTCGCTTTTTCTCGTGACACCCGATCTGGGTACAGTTGAGCGTCACTCGATCTGGTCAGCTATCTCGTACTTGGCTGGCGTACCACCCCAGGCAGAGTAGTAAGGCTGCCAAAACGCAAGACACTGTTAACAATCTTAATAATAGATAATAGCTAAAAATACTTACTATCGGCTCTGTCATCCGGAAGAATCTCAAAACCCTCTATACCCTAAGGGCACGAGGAAAGGAGGAAAATTTCTTTTCTCCCCCAGATTTTCTAGAGCGTCGGTACAGCCATCCTGAAAGAACCCCTCCCCAGCCCTCCCCGTTGCGGGGAGGGCTGGGGAGGGAGCCGGAAAACTCAGGACTTACGCAAAGTTTATACATATAGCGCTTTGTAGGGGCAATCCCCCTGTGGTTGCGGTGGCAGATGTGGTGATATTTGCGTAAGTCCTGATCCTGAAAGAACCCCTCCCCAGCCCTCCCCGCAACGGAGAGGGAGCCGGAAAGGTTTTATTTTCCCCTTTCACAGAGAGGCTTTTGGGGGATTCTACAGATTTGCGGGCAAGCAAATTGATGAGTGTACCGATGTTCTAGACATCAGCGATTGTTGACATTTCCCTCAGATGTCGCCCACTGGACAATCGCTTGCGTTAAGCCGTCTAAAGTGTATTCTGGGGCTTCTACATCCACTCGCCCCAGCAGAGAAAGACAGGTTTTAGAAGTTTGGGGGCCAATTGAGGCGATACAGACACCTTGTAGGGGCAATTTATCGATTTCGCCGACTAATTGACCAAAAAATTGCACGGTTTTAGAACTTGCAAAAGTAATAACATCCACTGCCTGTCGCTGGAGGGCGTCTAAAGCTGCGGGTGCGATCGCTTCCGCACACCGAGATTGATAAGCCGCCACTTCTGCCACTTCTGCACCCTGGGCGGTTAATTCCTTCACCAAGACTTCTCTTCCACCCGTTTCTACTCTGGGAAACAGAATTTTTTTGCCTGTCAACGGTTCTGGAAAGTATTCAACCAAAGAATCTGCAACAAACTCTGGGGGAATAAAATCGGGTTGTAAGCCTTGCTGCTTGAGACTTTGGGCGGTTTTCTTGCCGACAACAGCAATTTTGACACCAGATAAGGCACGGGCATCTTGATTTTGCGCTTCCAGCCGTTGAAAAAAGTAATCAACACCGTTGGTGGAAGTGAGAACTAACCAGTCGAAATCGGATAAGTGCGCGATCGCATTATCCAATTCTTCCCAACTGGAAGCAGGGCCAATTTCCAGCGTCGGCATCTCAATCACCGTTGCGCCTTCTTCTTGGAGGCGCAAGCAAAACTCACCCGATTGTCCAGATGCGCGTGTCACCAGGATAGTTTTCCCAGCTAGCGGTTGGGAAGAGTTTTGAGTAGTTAGGGACGAGGTTTTCTGAGAACTGTGGCTTCCCATAGGTATGTCTGATAAACTCACCCGTGCTGAGTTTTGGGTTGAAGATTCTGATGATTGTACGGGCAGATTTAGGCGTCGATCTGATTTTTCTGGCGACATTTTAGCTAAACCAGCCTCGACGACTGGTGCATCTGGCGATCGCAAGTATTCTCTCAAACCGACGACTTCCCCGATGGCAATGACGGTGGGAGAGAGAGATTCGCCCCTAGTTTGCTCAACGATAGTGCCCAGCGTAGCTGTCCAGACTTGTTGTTGAGGCGTTCCCGCCCAACGAATCGCGGCGACGGGAGTAGAAAGCGATCGCCCATATCGATGCAACTGATAGACAATTTCATCGAGATTGCGCCCACCCATCAAGATTACCAGCGTTTCCATCCGCGCCAGCGCCTCCCAGTCCAAAACATCCGGTTCATGGGCAGTAATCACCGTGAAACCTCGGCTCATCACCGGATCTGTCAGCGGAATCCCCGCTAGCAAAGGTGCTGCCAACGCTGAAGAAATCCCCGGTACGACTTCAAAAGCACACCCAGCGGCAATTAATGCCTGAATTTCGGAAGTAGAACGCCCAAAAATAAACGGATCGCCACTTTTTAGCCGCACGACTCGCTTTCTCTGCTGACAGTGTTCTACCAGCAGTTGGTTAATTTCAGCTTGCGGTGTGCTGGGTTGTCCACCGCGTTTGCCCACATCCAACTTCAAGCAACTGTCTGGCACCAACTCCAACAACTGGGCATCCACGAGGGCGTCGTAGACTAACACCTGTGCCTCAACGAGCAGATGTTGTGCCCTGACGGTGAGGTAAGCAACATTTCCGGGTCCCGCCCCCACCAGATATACTTTTCCGGTACGCTCAGTCATTATTTGGCTGTAATCAAAGGAATTTGCAGCTTATTTCGGGCTATCCATTTCCTGGATGAGTTGATCGAGTTGTTGTTGCTCGGTTGTGCCCGCTTTATATAAGTTTCTAGCTTTTTGAAGGACTGCGATCGCTTCCTCGATTTTGTCTTGTTTCATCAGAGTGTCTCCCAACCTCAAATAAGCATCGACATTTTTGGGCGATCGCTCAATCAATTCCCGGAATATGGGCGTAGCTTCGTCAATCTTATCTTGCGCCATCAGAGCATTTCCCAACAGCAATCGAGCCATGTCATTGGTGCGGTGTCGCACAATCACTTGGCGAAAAGCTGCCTCTGCACCTGCATAGTCTTTTTGTTTATAAAGTGTCACCCCTTTCTTAAAAAAGTTTGAAGCGATGAATGTCTTCCCCAGGAAAAAACCTAGGAGTGTTAGACTAATCCCGACTACAGCCGCAGCCAGAAAATAAGCTTGTTGAGATGTTTCCGTTTCCACCATTGGTAGCCCTCCGGCACTTCTAGCAGCCCTATTTTGCTTAAGCTTACCTTGACGAGGGTTTTAACATTTCTTAGGCTAAAAGACAGGCAGCGGGGAAAATCAGATATTCTAAGAAAAACAGTTTCCAAATGAATTGGTAAAAAGATGCGATCGCGCTCTGATCCTGCAAATCTACACTCCGGCTGCGCCACCACAGCAACAAGAGTGCGAATACATGAGTAACGATCGCAAATGTGGAATTAACCGCACTTAGCGATAACACCCCAGCCACAATCATGCCCAGGTAACAGACCATAATCACCCAAAGAGAGAGATTAAAGACGGCTGGCTTGCCGAGTTGAATCGTAAACGTGTTGATGTTGTACTGCTTATCGCCCTCCATGTCGGGGATGTCTTTAAAAATAGCGATCGCAAACGTAAACACCAACACAAAAATAGTCAGCGCCCAGACTGATGTCGGAATCACTTGACTTTTTTGCAATACCCAATTGAAGTGCAAAAACAGTCCTAAATTGACAATAACTCCGCGCACGGTGAAAATGCACAGCGCCGCCCAAAATGGAAATCGCTTTAACCGAATCGGCGGCAGAGAATAGGCAGTGCCAATTGCTAAACTAATACCCACCGTGAACAGTAAAAATCGTCCCAGGAGAAGTGCCAACAGCAGCGCCACACTTCCACTAATGGCGACAATAATTTGAGCTTGCGCCCTAGAAAATTCACCGGCAGCAATAGGCAAATGGGGCTTGTTAATTTTGTCAATTTCCACATCTTCGAGCTGATTTAGCCCGACAATGTAGACATTTCCGCCCAGACAGGCAATCCAAGCACCCAAAAACTGCCCGACACTCGCGCTGGTAACGCCCGTGGAGGCTGTCGCCAGCGCGATCGCGTACAACGCCATCACACTCAGGCTGGTGCCAATAATCGTATGGGGGCGGGAGAACTTCCATAAGGAGTAAAGCCAGGAACCATTGCGAGGCGCTGGGTGGGACTCAGAAGGACTGGTTTTGGGAAGGGAAGACTTTTCAGGAGAAATCTGGCTCATGCGTGCCTGAATGAATACTCAGGCTTGATTTTAAGCAATTTTTGTTCCCAAACGTTATTTCTTAGTCGCACAGAGCAATCCGAATCGAATCAATCCTTGCTCATAGCCCCGGCTCATTAATCCGAGTGAAAGCGCCGCTTGAATCGTTGTCCAGCCAGAGAAAAGCAAACCCAGAACGGCTTTGGGATCGAGAGTCGAATCAATCACGATATCCCAAAATGGTGCGACAGCTGTTGACCAATCTGCCGTGCGAATATTCTCAAAGGATTTGCCAGCCAGCGTTTCATATTCTGGCAACGAAATCACATAAGGTAAAGCATATACACGGTAAATTTCCGCCAGATGTTTCCGCTCATCATCACTCAGCTGCCCATCTGCTCCCCCGACAGGACGATGACACCACGTTGCCATGAGAAAAGTTCCCCCCGGCTTCAGCACCCGGTAGCACTCCTGCAAGAACTTCTGTTTATTTGGCATATGTTCGCCACTTTCGAGCGACCATACAAAGTCAAAGGAATCGTCAGCAAAGGGCATATTCAGGGCGTCTGCCACCTGAAACGAAGTGCGATCGCTCAATCCGGCCACTGCTGCCCGTTCTTTGGCTCTAGCCGCCTGGACGGGACTCAGTGTGATTCCCGTTGCCGATGCGTTAAATTTTTGCGCCAAGTAAAGAGAACTGCCGCCAATCCCGCAGCCGACATCGAGGATATTTGCGGGGGCGGTCAAACCTTCCCCTACCGGCACCTCAGCCCACTTGAGCAATTCTTCAATTAAGTCAATCTGCGCTTGCCGCCGGTCTTTTTTCAGAGTGCCATCAGCGCCATAGTATCCGTGGTGCATATGTTCGCCCCAAATCTGTTCCCACAGACCAGAGGAAGCGTCGTAGAACTGCTGAATTTGTTGATAAAGAGTTGAAGTCATGAAATTTTCAGGCGGTGTTGCTGAAAATTAGCCTACCAGAACTCGGAAAGCAGTAAGCTCTAAAAAGACTTTTTCAGATAGACCGCTAGACCATGACTGTTGCCAGAACCATTTGCCTGGGATTTCTTGCCGTCATCACGTTGGGAGCGATTTTATTGATGCTGCCGTTTTCAATCGGTGACGGCAGTTGGAGCAATCCGGTAATCGCGCTATTTACTTCCACGTCTGCCGTCTGCGTGACTGGTTTATCCGTGGTCGATGTGGGGAAATTTTATTCATTTTGGGGGCAATTGTTCATTGTCTTGCTGGTTCAGGTAGGCGGATTGGGCTACATGACAGCGACGACGTGCCTGTTGCTGTTGCTAGGGCGCAAGTTTGGACTGCGAGAGAAAATCGCCATTCAACAATCGCTCGACAAGCCAGGATTAGCCGGTGTGGTGGAATTGGTGCGCTCAATCATTGCCACTACGCTGATTATTGAAATAACTGGGATCTTTTTACTGATGCTGGTGTTTGTACCCGACTATGGATTCGATCGCGGTCTTTGGCTATCGATTTTTCATAGTGTGAATTCTTTTAACAATGCAGGTTTTGGCTTGTTTTCAGATAATTTAATGCAATATGTGCGATCGCCTTTGCTCAACCTGATTGTCACCGCCTTGATTATTTTGGGTGGGATTGGCTATGAAGTGATTATGGAAATGTATTTATGGACGCGCGATCGCTTCTTTAAAAGTCAAGCTCGTGTCGTCTTTTCTCTCAATTTTAAGATTGCTACCACTACTACTCTCTTTTTACTCATCCTGGGAACAATTCTCTTTTTGTTTACAGAATTCAACAATCCACAAACCTTTGGCACACTTAATTTCCCCCAGAAGCTCATGGCGGCTTGGTTTCAATCGGTAACACCTCGAACGGCTGGTTTTAATACCATTGACATTGGGAAAATGACCGAAGCTTCTCTTTTTATTACCATTGCATTAATGTTTATTGGGACTAATCCTGGCAGTACTGGCGGCGGAATTAAAACCACGACGACAAGGGTTTTACTCAGTTCTACTTTCTCGGCATTACAAGGTAAGGAAGAAGTTATTGCTTATCAACGCCAAATCCCGAAGGCGCTAATTGTGAAAGCAACTGGGGTGGCGGTTGGTTCGCTTCTGGTGGTCATTAGTTCCACCACTTTAATTGCGCTGAGCGATCCACAGTTGGAGTTTATCCAAATCTTGTTTGAGGTTGTTTCAGCATTCGCCACTGTGGGACTTTCTACTGGCATTACAGCGAGTATTTCCACGTTTGCCAAACTGGTATTGATTGCCACCATGTACATGGGTCGGGTGGGAGTGTTGCTACTGATGTCAGCGATTCTCGGAAATCCCAGTCCCAGCGTTATCCGCTATCCGGAGGAGAATTTGTTGGTAGGATAGCGATCGCGTCCCCGATGCTTGATAAGCTATAACCTGAGTAACCTTTAGCTTTTTGTCAGTTGTTCGTGACAGAATGGCAGCTTGTCGATTAAAAGGTTAAAAGTTAAAAAGTTGGTTTATACTTGCAACTGTTTTTGACTAATGTTCCCTAACTCAATGAGTCAGTTCGGAGTTTATCCGTGAACTTATCATCTTTAAACTTTTTTCGCAGTCTCAGCACTAATAACAAGAATCAATTTGCAGTCGTTGGGTTAGGTCGCTTTGGTCGTGGCGTCTGCTCGACTCTACACTATCTAGGCTACGAAGTGCTGGGCATTGACGCCGACGAAAAGAGAGTCGCCCAAGTCTTGACCGATCAAATTGCCGCTCATGCCTTGCAGTTGGATTCAACAGAACCCGCTGCTCTTAAAGAGGGAGGAATTTTTGATTTTGATACGGTGATTGTAGCGATTGGGAATTATCTGGAAGCTAGCGTGGTGACAACCCTAAATCTGAAGGAAGGCGGGGTGGCTCATGTGGTGGCAAAGGCATCCTCAGAAATTCATATGAAACTTCTGACAAAAGTCGGGGCAGATCATGTGGTATTTCCAGAGCATGAAATGGGCTGTACTTTAGCGCGATCGCTGACTAAACCAGCTATTTTAGATCGGTTCGATCTGGACGTTGATAACAGTATTGTAGAAATTATTATTCCAGACGACTTTCACGGCAAAACTATCTCAGAACTGCAACTTCGCAGCCGCTATGGTTTGAATCTGCTAGCGGTCAGTCACGATGGCAAGTTTGAAATTAATCCCAATCCCAACCATCGACTCTATAAGGGGGCAGCAATGGTTGTGATTGGCTCCAACAAAGACATTAATCGCCTACCCATTTAGAAAATTAAAAATTAAAAATTAAAAAATTATCTCTTTAATTTTTAATTTTTAATTTTTAATTCAAGAAGCGCCTAGCTGCTGTAGAAACTGGTTAATCTGGTCAATTTTGTCTACATTCCCCTGCTGATTGAATAGCGTTTTAGCTTGAACAAGAAAGGGGAGCGCTTCCTCGCGTCGTCCAGTTTGTTGCAGCGTTACTCCTAAGTTAAAAAATGCATCTGCCAGACTGGAATTGATGACAATCGCTTCCTGGTAATTAGCGATCGCTTCCGCCAACAGACCTTGCCGTTGCAGAGCCACGCCCAGATTATATAGAGTCACGGCATCATTTGGGTTGAGGCGCTTGGCTTCCCTCAATGCCGCAGCTGCATCTTTTGCCTGGTTCTCCTTTAACAGCATTGCCCCCAATTGTTGATAAGCTTCGCCATCATTGGGATTGAGACGCACCGCCTGCTTGAATCGATTGGCTGCCGCTTTGTAGTTGCCTTGCTGGACAAAAATCAGACCCATCTGGTATTGAGCGGCTGCCAAGTTAGGATTCTCAGAAGCCGCTGCATTCAGGGCGTTAATCGCTTGTTTCGGCTGATTTTGTTGAGCGTAAAGTAACCCCAGTTGATATTGAGCATCGGCAAGAGCCGGATCAACTTCAACTGCTTTTTGAAACTGAGCTATCGCAGCTTCATTTTGATTTTGGTTGACTAACAGCAGTCCCAGATTATAGTAAGCTGCTGCATATTTGGGGTCATTCACAATCGCTTGCTGATAGGCAGCGATCGCTTCCTGTGTCTGACCTTTTGCCTCCAACGCCAAGCCCACATTATAGTGAGCATCTGCCAACTTGGGATTAAAACTTAGCGCCCGTTCATACGCAGTCAGTGCGGCATCTGGTTGCCCTTGCTTATATAAAGCAACTCCCAAATTGTAGTAAGCCTCTCCCAAATTGGGATCGAGACGAAGCGCTTGCAGGTACTCATTCGTTGCCTTATCAAGCTGTCCTTGCTCGGCTAGAGAATTCCCCAACAGATAATAAGCCATCGCAATGCTGGAATCAAACTCAAGCGCTTTGCGAAGAGCTAGCTCTGCCCCCCGATAGTCTCCGCGATTATACCGCGTCACCCCTTGTTGGAAGTAAGTAGCTGCCTCAAAATCTTGAGTGTATAGACCTTCGACCATCTGCTTAGTTTGTACGGGCGACTCAAAAGAGGTTGTCTTTTGTCGCCCATACCGCGATTCACCAGCAAAGGCAGTACCGGCAGTCGTCACAAGACCGATCAAAGCAGCCGCAAGGAGATAAATTCGTTTGTGGTTTTTAACCATATCTAGAACCCCGCACCACTCGCTATTTAGGAAAAAGGTAATTGGGAAAAAGGTAATGAGTTGTCAGTTGCAATTTACCACTGACCAGTGATGATTGACCATTCCTCATTACCTTAACTTGTCCCATCGTCATCCGATTGTGGCTTCCGGCAAAATTAGCATCGCATCCCCAAAAGAATAGAAGCGATACCGATGCTTTGTCGCCACTTGGTACAGTTCCAGCAACCGCTGACGCCCGACTAAAGCACCCACCAACATCAGCAAACTCGAACGGGGTAAGTGGAAATTTGTAATTAGCCCGTTCACCACCCGCCACTGATAGCCGGGATAAATAAATAACTCTGTCTTGCCCCTAAAGACGTGTAATTCCCCACTAGCAGCGGCTGACTCTAGCGATCGCACAACCGTTGTTCCCACGGCAATAATCCGACCCCCCCGCGCCTGGGTTTCCCGAATTTGTTCCACCGTAGACATGGGGACTTCTACCCACTCCCCGTGCATTTTGTGGGTGGTAATATCCTCCACTTCCACGGGGCGAAATGTCCCGACACCGACGTGCAGCGTCACCGAAGCCTGCTGAATGCCTCGTTCTTGCAAGCGCTGGAGTAACTCTGGGGTAAAGTGTAGCCCAGCGGTGGGAGCAGCGATCGCTCCTTGAGCCTGGGCATACACAGTTTGATACTGTTCCGCCTGAGATTGGGAATCTGTAATGTAAGGAGGTAGCGGCACTTGACCGTATTCCTCCAACAAATCTTCAAACCGATCCCCCGCTGGAACATCAAACTGCAACACCCGCCCCCCAGTCGCCTCATCCCTAGACAAAATCGTGGCACTGAATTGATTGGGAATTGGGGATGGGTGCAATTTTTCCTCAGTCCCTTTCTGTGGTTCAAACAATATCTGCGCCCCCGGTTGCAGACGCCGCCCCGGTTTCACCAAAGCCAGCCAGCAGTTGTTCTGCTGTTCCTCCAACAGCAACACCTCCACAGGGGCACCCGTAGATTTACGACCCCGGAGACGGGCTGGGATGACGCGAGTATTATTTAAAACCAGTAAATCTCCGGATTGGAGGAAGTCGGGTAAATCTCGAAAAATAGCGTGCGCCGCCTGGTGATTTGGGGAATCCACCACCAGCAAACGCGCACTATCCCTTGGCACAGATGGGTTTTGAGCAATCAGTTCTGCCGGGAGTTCATAGTCATAACTGGCTAATAACCGATCGATATCTATATCATCCCCGCTGGCTGCTTCAGCTTGAAACCGTGAAGGTTCTGGGCTGTCTACCTTTAATCTTCTTGCCCCACTAACGGCTTTTGAATCTCCAGACAGGGGATCGCTGATGTGACTGTCTTGATTAAATTCTGTCATCCCGTTAGTTCACTGATAAGGAATCGATCAATTTAACTTTGCAGATTGGGTAAAAACCCCCAGATAAGAACGGGGGCTTCTCCCCTATCGCAGACTATCTTACTCATGGAGAATTAGAGTTATAGAACCAGCACGACCTAGACACTAATAATTTCTCATGGAATACGTCTACTTTCTGGCGAATGCCAGCCTGACACTACGGGTGGTTGAGTATCTACACACAATGCCCCAGTTGCCCGTTCGTTTAATGACGGTGATTCATCAGATTGATGGCTGGGTGATCAAGGTCAAAATGAATAACCCTCTAAACCCGCAGCAAGATGGTGACTTCCGGGCGTTCATGAACGAACTGGGAATTCCCTACGAACCTGCCATTCGCCTCCAGATGGCGCTTTGGAGCCTGGAAACCGGACAGTCCCCCATTGATGTGATGCGTCGCTACCAAGTCGCTGTGGTTTCTCATGGTAGTCCCGATCGGAGCGATATTGAAGCATTCCGCCAACAGTTCACAAAAGGGCTGGGATATTGCCCGGAAACTCTAGCTTAATTAACTTAACGGCTCATCGAAAGCCGACTGAATGTAGTCTTGTAGACTCAACTGATATTCTCCTACGGCTAAATTTCTAGGTTCCGGTGAAGAAACCAAGGGAGCTGGTTCGGGTAGCAAAACAGTATTGGTTTTAGGACGCTGGCATCTGACCAAAGCGACATCAAATCGGCAAGGAAGATTTACTAAATCTGGACGCTCTGCTAAAAAAATCTCTGCTGTGCGCCAGAGTTTAGCTTGCTTTTGCGGTGTAATCGCCAGCATTCCATCCGCATCCCAATTTCCCCGACTGCGAGTTTTGACCTCGACAAATATTAAACAAGAGGACAGGGTAATGGGGCAATGGGTAACGGGTAATGGGTAATGCTGTCTTCCTGTCTCCCTGTCTCCCCCTCCCTTGACTTCATCTGGGCGTTTTCGCGCAATTATATCAATTTCTCCCCAGCGGCAACGCCACCGGCGCTCAAGAATTTCCCAGGCTTGGGAAAGCAACCATTCAGCAACTAGGTCTTCTCCTAAAACACCGATATTGGGATAATGAGATAGACGACGGTTTTCCATTAAATGGAACCAGCATGAAGTGTAGGCTAGATAATCGAATTTCGACAATTTTACTTGGTTTATTGCTTGTGGCGATCGCAATTGCATCTTTTGGCGCGATCGCATCTCCTGCCTGGGCGAACGACTACAACAAAGAATTTTTAATTGGTGCAGACTTCTCAGGCAAAGTGCTAACCGACTCCAGTTTTACTAAAGCCAATCTCCGCAATAGTAACCTGAGTCATACGAATTTGCGGGGTGTCAGTTTCTTTGGGGCTAATTTGGAAAGCGTTAATTTAGAAGGAGCCGATCTCAGAAACGCAACTCTGGACACAGCTCGCTTGACCAAAGCTAACTTAACGAACGCGATTTTGTCAGGGGCGTTTGCCTTTAACACTAAGTTTGAAGGTGCGATTATTGATGGAGCCGATTTTACAGATGTGCTGCTTCGTCAGGATGTGCAACAACAGTTGTGTAAAATAGCGTCTGGTACCAATCCCACGACTGGACGAGAAACCCGCGAAACTTTGTTTTGTCCATAATCCTTTTCGATCGTTCTGGGGAGAAAACATCAACTGGGTTTTTGAAAACACGAACCCCGTCTATGTTTGCAGTTGTATTTTTTCACTGAGCATTTTTCACTTAGCGTTCAAGACCAATCCTCTCCGGGATACGGCATTGCCGTGTCCCGGAGAGGATTATCTATGTAACAAAAGTGATAAAAAAGGCTAATTAACCGTACTGTTCAGAGTGGGTGCATCAGCGATTGGATTAGCGATCGCAGATTGGCGCAGGCGATCGCCGTAAAGAGCCAGTGCATTGCCGCTAAGCAACAGTTCTAGATGCTCCCGGTCATAATCGGCAACAGTCGCCGCATCCTTGACACAGTCATGCAGTACGCCATCCCAGTGACCATAGTCCCCAGAGAAACAAGCCAGACGTTTGCCAATTTCCCCCATCGCAATGTGAAGATAAGAAGGACCTGGATCGTCTGATTCAAAAGAGGTAAAGATTTGACCCCGCTCGAAGTATTCCAAGGGATCTCGATGGCGGAGATCGTAATGTTCATAAAGGCTTTCATCCTCAATCTGAGCCGGGTCATGCTGAGCATTCCACAGCAGATCGAAGAGGTTTTTTGCCTGACTAATCAGGTTGATATTGTTGTGGGTGCCTCTTTCCTGAATCATCAGCTTGGTGAATTCCATCAGGGAAGGACGATAGGGATGTTTGGGGTCAAAGTCACGGATGCGTTTTTCCCAATGCTCGTGGAAAGCATGGGCAAGATCCGGCACCCAACCACAACCGCCTTCTAAAAAGCCAACCCGCAGGGAGGGGAATTGCTCAAACGCGCCATCAAAAACCATCCTCGCTAAAGCCAATTGTTGCTGGTTTCGCTGCACAAAAATGTGCGTCAGGACAAAGGTTTCCACATGATCGGCAAGACCCCCTACCATGTAAGATCCCGGACCCCCGTGAATGCCGAGACCAATGTCCAAATCGGCTGCTGCTTGCAGGATAGGACGGAAGTCTGGATGGCTAATCGCTTTACAGGTGCGGATATCAGGGAAAGCTTGAGGCGCTTTGGGATGGGGGATGGGTAGGTTTGGGGCAACGGCGACGCTAATCATGCCCAGTTCGTTGATGCAGCGGTGCATTTCAGCAACAGCGGCACCTACATCCTGTAGAGGCAATACACCAATGGGTTTGAGCCGGTTATCGTAACCCCGGCAGTCATCGGCAATGTAGTTGTTGTAGGCACGGCACAGAGCGATCGCAAAGTCCTTATCTAATAAGCTAGAAAAGACTAAGTTGAGCGTGCCGTAAATTACCTGGACATCAATGCCTTCTCGATCCATGTGTTCAATCCGCACTCGATTGAACATTGCCCCCAAAGTTGTATCTGGATGCAGGTTGCGAAAGCCGCCTTTCCCCAGTCCCTGAGGCTGCGGGAACATCCGCATAAAGTCGTTTTTACCCGTAGCCGGATTAAAGTCTACGATTCTCGCCCGTTGGTCGCCAAGACTATCAATCGCTAAACCGATGCGATCGCGATACTCTGGCTCTAGATAATCCCGCATCACCAAAGGATTTTCTATCTTATGGGCATCTGCATCAATTACCAGTAGACCTTGATACATGAACACTCCTTAATAATTTGCACAATCGTCACCTGCGAATAAATTCCAGGTTTTAAGGGCGTCGGAGAGAAGCCTGCCCCGATGAAGACGCAATGTTTTTAATGGAAGACCCGCCTTTAGGCTGAAATTTAATTCAACGCTTTCTGCTTGCGATTCAAGTACGTCCAAACTTGGCGCAGACCAAACCAGTTTTCAAAAGACCACATGAGGGAAACTAGGATGGTAATTCCGGGGTACTTGACAAAAGCGGGGTCATTCTTCTCGAAGACAGCATGACCGCCCAAGGCGAAAACTTGGGTTAGGACTAAGCACACGAGCGTCAACCGCCAATCATAAAACAGCAAGACCACAGCAGCGATCGCCAGCACGTTAGTCAAGTGGTGCAGAAACTGGTTGATGGGATGCTGATGACTCGCCACAAAGTGGGCTTTAGCCTCCTGAAAGTAGCTCAAAGTAATTCTCCTGCGGTGAAACCCGAATTCGTCAAACTCAAAGCGTTGTAGGAACGATATCACTAAGTCCCTTGCCAAAGCCAGAGAAATTGCAAATTTTTTTAGGTTGCTTCCACCCAGTTTGGACAATTTACCCCTAGGATAGCAGCTAGGACGAATGTCGCTGACTTCAGCCCTAAACTAAAGTTTCGGCTAAAAGCTCGCAACCCGTTTAAACGGGTTCAACGGCTTACAGTAAGCTTTAGCTTACTTTAGCTTCTCGCTGTGAAATTTATTTCCCGGCTCCTTGTCTCAGTTCCATTCCAGCTAGGACACTCCTACCGCCACCGGAGTTGCAAATAACCCCGTGATTGACTCAGTTCCTCTTCGCCCAGCCATTCTACAGGCTTGTAAGTGCCAAAAACCCGATCCCACCAATCCACCGCCAAACCAAAGTTGTGATGCCACATTCCATATTTGTGATGCACATAGTGAACCGGCATCTTCATCCAGAAGCACTTGGTTGGGTTTTCGTGCTGTAGCTGATGGGCATAGGCTGAAAATGCGGCATAGAATAAGCCACCGAGGAACCAACCGATTCCCGCCTCCCACGAGTAGAAAAACATCAGGCACATTACCACCAAACTGCCCCTAACATAGTCTCGAAACTCCCACAACACCCCCTGTCCTTCGTTGCGACGGTGATGATCTCGGTGACGTTCGCCAATCCGAGGCGAAACGTGCATCAAGCGATGTAGCCAATATTCCACTAAACTTGCCAAGACAAACGCCAGACTAAAACAAGCGATTCCTACAGAAAGCTTTGCTAATAAGGTCATAAACTCGCATTCCTCACACTTTTTCTGTATAGCAACGCACACCTGAAGCTTTTTTATCCGATTTGATTGACTAGGACGCTTACATCCTATGGGAAATCTTGCTAATTTTTTGTTTTCTGTTGCTGCTGCCTAGAGCGATCGCTAAGTTTAAAAAAGTATAGGGTAATGCAAATATAATTCCACAAACTGCACGCCATCGACTCCAAGAGAACACGGCTCGTGATGTAGGATATATCCTCCAGAAACGATTGACTGCACACACCATTTCATCGCCCAACCCGATTACGTCATGCCACCAACCGGCAGGAATATAAAGCGTTTCACCTTGCTCAAGAATTACTTCGCGTTTATGCTGGAGTGCCTGCTTGAATTTTGGCAATGATTTAAAGTCTGGGTTTTCCAGATCCACCTGACTAAACCAAGAACGCAATTTTAAGCCGTGGCGCAAATGAATATACACCGGAAATGGATAGAGATTGTATGTCTCTGAGGGTGGAAAAAACACTATTTTTTTGGCACCATGCAGTTGCATCAGCGTGCCGTCCACTGAGTCATAATGTAAACCTGAGCTATGACCTCCCGGAGCCACATAAATGTTCATTTCGCTGGCAGGCTTCGTTAAACCCAGCCGAGATCCAATTGTTTTTAAAGAGGGTGTATCAGCAAGCGGGGTATTTTTGAGGGGACATTTTCCTAAGTTAATGTCATTTTCATGAGCCTTATGGTTACGCAACATCTCTGCATATTCTGTAAATGGCATACTTTGCAGATTCACGCCACTGCCGATGCTTTTCCATTTGCGTTTTTCCTGCTTGTCCCTTTCCCGCCCCGGATTCCGGAAGATTAACTCTTGATTGCCAAATTTCTCACATAAATAGTCTAAATTCCAGTCACATTCACTTTCTAATAAGCCCGTAATGATAACTGGGGTTCCGTTTTTTTGATATTTTTCAAAAAATGTTTCTGGCGTTATCGATGATATGTCCACTCGTTCGATTGGATTGACCCGATTTTCCCATCCTAATTTTAGGTTACTTTCTGATTTAGTTTCCATTCCTATTTTCCCAACTATTCTGAGTCAATGATACTTAGATAATTGTACGCAAAAGGCTTGGGTTGTCAGCGCTCATTAGTCATCAACAAAAGACCAATGAGTCATGACAACTACCAAAGTTTAGCATTTAGTTTGAAAAAAAATAAAAAATCTGCTTTAATCGACATCTAGTTATTCTTGCTAACGGATGTAATGCACTGATGGCAAATATATTGCTGCCACTTTTGACGACGATTGCTGAACGTGCTAGGGCGAATTTTGTGAAGAAAACTCGCCAGACCTCTGCGGTGCAGGAGCAGTTATTAAGGGAGCTGTTGCAGGCTCATAAAGATACCGAATTAGGTCGCAAATATGGGCTGAGAGATATCAAAACAATCGAGCAATTTCAACAGCAGATTCCGATTCTGCCTTACAGCAGCTATGAACCCTACACTGAACGCATTGCCCAAGGTGAAAAAAATATTTTAACGCCAGATCCGGTCGTTTATCTCAATACGACCAGTGGCTCGACGGGAAATCAGAAATTAATCCCGGTGACTCAGCGATTTCAGAACTCGTTGGGATGGGCTAATCTGACTTGCATCGGCTTTTTGAGTGAGGCGCTGCGATCGCAAGATCGAAAATTTGGCAAACTGTTAGTAACCAACACCGCCCAAATAACGGGACGCACCAGTGGCGGGATTGATTATGGACCGGGAGGTACAGGCGTTCTCCGCATGGGCAAGTTTCTCTACGAACAACTTTTTGCCCATCCTTACGAAACCCTACAAACTGCGGATAGTCTAACACGCCACTATCTTTGCTTCCTATTTGCCCTGCGCGATCGCTCTATGCGCGGAATCGGAGCCAATTTTCCCATGCTCATCCTGCGGATTTGCAACTATTTAGAGCGCTACGCGGAAGATTTGATTCGGGACATCGAAACTGGGACAATTACCAGTTGGTTAACACTTGAACCAGAGATTCGAGCCAAATTGGAACGGCAATGGTCAGCAAATCCAACTCGCGCCGCTCAATTGCGTGAAATCTTGAAGTCAGAAGGACGGCTTACCCCAAAATTAGCATGGCCTGAGCTATCTTTTATCGCCACCGCACGGGGAGGAACCTCAGATTTTTACTTTGAGCGATTTCCCACCTACTTTGACGACATCCCTAGCTTTGGTGCCGTCTTCGCCACCGCTGAAGGCACCTTTAGTATTTACCACGACCTCAACAATGATGGCAGCATCTTAGCTATTGAAACTGGCTTTTTTGAATTTATCCCAGAAGACCAGTGGGACGTAGAGCATCCCAAAACATTACTTGCTACGGAAGTGAAAGCAGGAGAACTTTACCGCATTCTGATGACCAACTATAGCGGCTTCTACCGTTACGATATTGGTGATGTTGTAGAGGTTCTGGGCTTTTACGAGCAGGCTCCTCTGATTGTCTTCCGTCACCGTCGAGGCGGGATTTTGTCTTCCACGACTGAGAAGACGACTGAATTTCATGCCACTCAAGTGATGCAAAGCCTGCAACAAGAATTTGGCTTGCCATTGGAGGATTTTTGTATCACTTTGTCCGAAAATGAGTTCCCCGCCCATTATCTAGTGAACATTGAACTCGTTGGCGGTCATATACTGAGCGATCGCCTTGCTTTTTTAGCCAGCTTTGACCGTAAACTCAAGGAAATTAACGTTTACTATCAATCCAAGCGCAAAGATCAGGTGCCTCCTCCCCGACTGCGGATTCTAGCTGCTGGCAGCTTTGCCAAAGTTCGCCAACGTCAGGTGGAAAGGGGAATTCCCGATTCTCAACTGAAATTTCCCCATATTAGCGAAGATCGGAGTTTTCTGGCTGGACTGGAAGTGGAGCAGGAGGTTAGGCTTCCAGAGGATCGCGATTAAATTTGTCGTTGCTGCCAAATAAAAGCAGCAATCCTGCCACCATTGAGACACTCGCTGCCCCATAAAAGATCCCTGGCAACCCGCCATAATTGATCGCTGGTCCCAGGAGAATCGGGGAGAGGAACTGTCCGAGGAAACCGGCACCCGTTCCGATTGCCAGCACGCTAGACCGAAGTTGAGAGGGGGCGAGATCGGCTAAAGCGCTATAGAGGTTGGGTAGCACAATCCCAAATCCCACGCCGAAGAGTACCGCTGTCAACAAAATCCAGCTGAGTTGGGACAGCAGTGGGATGGTTGCCAAGGTTAAGGTCATCAGTGCAAATCCGGTTGCTGTGGCTCGATTTAAACCAAGTCGCTTCGCTAGCCCCTTAGCGGCAAAAGCTGAGACAGCGGCTGCCCCAACTGCCCGCGATGCCAGGACAATCCCATTGAGAGCCGCCCCTGCCCCAATGGTTGCCTTGAGGTAAAGGGGTGCGTAAATAACTACGGCATACATCGCCACTGACGCTAAGCAAAGGGTTAGTAACAACTGTAAGGCGTGGGGATGTCCGAGGATTTTGCTCAGCTTTTGGTTGGAATCGGTGGCGCGTTCTTTAACCCGAAACTTCGGTGGCTTTTCTTTCAAAAATAAAGCAGCCAAAAACGCCAGCGGCAGTCCCAGTCCATACAGATAAAAAGCAAATTGCCAGTGAGTTGCACCAACCCAACCCCCTAAGAGGGGGAAGGCAATGCCAGTCAGGGTTAGGGTACTGGTGGCGTAGCCTAAAGCTTGCGATCGCGCTTCGCCTTCATACATATTCCCCAGCAAGCCTAGACTAGCCGCCGCAATCCCCCCACTGGCGACACCCAGCAACCCCCGCATCACTAACAGCGGCGTCAGAGTTTGCATGAAAGCTCCTGCCGTGCCTAACAGTGCGTAGAGAATCAGGGAAGGGATTAGCACCCGTAGCCGACCGACTCGGTCTGCCAAAATGCCTAACAGTGGGCTGAATAGGGCAATTGTCAGGCAATGTAGACTCACCAAGTTACCGGCAAACGCTGGATTGAGGTGAAGTTGTTGCACCATTTCTGGCAAAATTGGCGCAATGACTCCCCCCGTCATTGTGGTCAGGGAGCCTGCTGCCAGCAGCACTAACAGTCTGCGATCGCCCAACATAAGCCAGAAACCTACAATTTTTGGTCATCATAACGTAGATAGGTGGAAATCAACTTATTTTGGGCTGTCCTTGGTCATTGGTTATTGGTGATTCATGATGGAAAAATCACCAAGGATAAAACAAGTTGATTGACTTATAGGCGGCTAGGAAGCTAAATATTGTCACAGAAACAGGCAAGAGAGGCACAATTGATGGAACTGGCTACGACTCTAACCAGCCAGACAGTTCAGAATGCTGTCCGAGAGGTGGGCATCAACGCGAATCACTGGTATCCGGTGGGTTGGGCAAGCCAACTGAAGCCCGGTGATACTATGGCTGTAGTCATCTGGCAGCAAGCGATCGCACTTTTTCGAGATACTCAAGGGAATCTCCATGCCTTAGAGGATGCTTGCCCTCACAAGGGCATCGCCCTGCACAAGGGCACAGTACAAGGGTGTAACCTGGCGTGTGCTTATCATGGCTGGGAATTTAACGGTGAAGGTGATTGCGTCAGCATTCCCTATCTTCCCGACAACCAAAAACTTCCCCGCGCCCAAGCCCGCAGTTATCCAGTTCAGGAAAAATATAATCTGATCTGGATCTTCCCTGGCGATCGCGCGATCGCTACCACCTGTCAGCCGCCGGACATCCCTGAATTTGACCAGCCAGATTGGTTAATGGTGCCAGTAAATGCCCACTTCCAAGCACATTTTTCCATCTGCAATGAGAACACGATGGACGTTTTTCATGGTTTTCTGCACCAAAAATTGCAGGGTTGGTTCGATCCGGTGCTAACGAGTCTGCGGGAGACAGAAGCGGCAGTCTGCGCCGAATATAACGTTTCCTACAAAGGTCGCATGGCTCAGTTTCTCGGATTGAGCGATCGCGCTGACCAAGTAACCACCTTACCGATCTCGATCCAGTATCGCTACCCCCACTTTTATACCGTTCTTCAGGGAGTTTCCGCTCTATACTTGATGCGGCTGCCAGTCGGCTTAACCGAGAGTCGATCTTTTGCCTTCTTCTTTTTCAAAGTTCGCCTGCCCAAATGGATACTCAACCCGCTCAAGCCTTTGTTACAAATTCTGCTCCCGCGCTTTGTACTGTTGAGATTTCTCGCCCAAGACATCGAGATGATCGAAAGCGAACAGCGAACCTATTTAGCCAATCCCCAGCGACGTTATGTAGAAATCAACCCAGCGATTATTGCTATCCAGCGGCTAATTGTCCGGCAATATGAGAAATTTGTGCAAAAATCTAGTCAATCGCAAAACAATCATCAGGGGAATTCTCAAAAGTCTATTTCTCTCTTCTGAGGCGATCGCAAGAGAGCCAGATGAACTAACCCAAGAAAATTCAATCGGATGAAGGCAACTCTCTTAGCAGCGGCGTATTCTCTAGCCCTTTCTCAGGGTTGCGGCTCCCAAGTGAGCTGGAGCAATGTATTAATAAACACTATTAGGTCTTCTTCCTTCGGGCGTTTCGTGAGACCTGGATAGCAGAAACCGAGTCTGGCAAATATACTGTTGAGCCAGAGGCGATCGCTTATCTGGTAAAAGCTGAGAGGAGTCAAAGAATGCAAATTGTCAAAGAATATGTCCAGCACTGGTACGAGAGCGGACTTGACCCTGAGGAGTATATCTGTCATCAGAAGCAGGGGAATATAGTCGAAATTGAAGACACGAGGACGGGTGAGCGTCAAACCGTTCTCAGCTTCTGCACCAATGATGTCTTAGGGTTAGTTCACGAAGAAGCCGTTAAGCAAGCTGCGATTGACGCCATCCTGAAATACGGAACGTCGAACAGCTCCTGCTCAGTCTTGAGCGGTCGAATCGATCTGCACCGACAGCTAGAGGACGAGATTTCAGCCTTTAAGCATCTCCCCCACACCCAGCTATTTCTGAACGCTTGGATGGCGATGCAAGCCTTAATGGATGCCTTCTGTCACTTGGCAATTCCCGTGCCAGGATTTCAGAACACCCGCGAAACTTTGATTCTCACCGATGTCCTCAATCATGGCTGCATTGTCTCAGCCGTCGTCAATGCCGGGACTCGTTCCGGAAAAGTTTTTGGCAATAGCCCCCGCACCCGTGTAAAAGCTTACCGCCATTGTGATATAGAGGATTTGGCGCGGAAACTGCATCGGTATGCCCGCCCCGGCGATCGCATTCTGGTTGTATCCGATGCCGTATTCTCAATGGATGGGGATATCGCGCCGCTGCCCGACATGATAAATGTCCTGCAAAAATACGAGGGTAGCGTGCTAGTGATGGATGAGGCTCATGCCAGTGGTGCCATTGGAGCAACTGGAAGAGGGATCTACGAGCATTTTGGCATTTTGCCCAGTTATGCGATTGAGCGGGGCGTCGTGCCGCTGATTATGACGACTTTCTCTAAGTTTGCCGCCTCAGCCGGAGCCGCCATTAGCAGCCATGTCGCCGAGCTAAAACCGCTTCTGAATGTTTCTCCCACCTCAATTGGAACCATATCTTTACCGCCACCAACCACAGCTGCTGCCTTAGAAAGCATCCGTTTGGTTCGCCAACAGCCAGAACGAGTCCAAAAGCTTCAGGAAAATACGCGGTATATGCGATCGCGCTTAGCTGAAAATGATTTTGTCGCGATTGGCGAGACAAATGTTGTCCCAGTCATTTTACCGTCGGAGATTAATCCCAAAGCCTTTGGCAGACAACTTTTGCAAGATCGCGGTTTTTGGGTATCTCCGATTTGGTTTATTGCCAAACCCCGCCTACGCATTACCGTCAACGCCCTCCACACTCACGAGGAAATGGATCGTCTGGTGGCAGCGATGGTAGCCATTCGGGACTTGTTGTATCAACCAACCATTAGTGCATAGCAATATCAGGCTTAACCTGACACTTTTGCAGTAAGACTAGCTGTTTGCTTAACCCCCTTTTTGGAGTGCGTGATGCGTGTACTGCTCCTCTATCCACAATTTCCCAAATCGTTCTGGTCTTTTGACAAAGCGCTGGAACTAATCGGACGCAAGGTGTCGCTTCCCCCGCTGGGGATGATTACAGTCGCAGCGATTTTGCCCCAAACTTGGGAGTTCCGCTTAGTAGACCGCAATGTTCAATTTGAGACTGAAGCAGACTGGGCTTGGGCAGACCTAGTCATCATCTCAGGGATGATTGTCCAGAAACCAGATATGCTGCACCTGATCCGCGAAGCGAAGCAGCGCGGCAAATTGGTGGCGGTAGGTGGTCCCTACGTTACCTCAGTTCCGAAGGCGGCACAGGAAGCCGGAGTGGATTTTCTGGTGTTAGATGAAGGCGAGATTACCCTGCCGCTTTTAGTCGAGGCTCTAGAGCGGGGTGAAACAGAGGGGATATTTCGTGCCAATGACGAAAAGCCCGATGTCACTAACACACCCATTCCCAGATTCGACCTGCTGGATCTCACAGCCTACAACGATATGTCGGTGCAGTTTTCGCGGGGTTGCCCGTTTCAGTGCGAGTTCTGCGACATCATTGTCCTCTATGGGCGCAAGCCACGCACTAAAACACCCGCACAACTGCTCGCTGAGTTGCAAGCTCTCTATGACTTGGGCTGGCGGCGCTCCATTTTTGTGGTTGATGACAACTTCATCGGCAACAAGCGCAACGTCAAGCTCTTACTGCGCGAACTCGGTCCCTGGATGGCAGCTCGCGGCTACCCCTTCCGTCTCTCGACTGAAGCCTCGGTGGACTTAGCACAGGATGAGGAACTGCTGGATTTGATGGTCGCTGCCAACTTCAGTGCAGTGTTTTTGGGCATCGAAACACCAGACACAGATAGTCTGAAACTCACTCAGAAATTCCAAAATACGCGCAGTTCGCTGATGGAATCGGTTCAGAAAATCAATCGGGTGGGTTTGCGCGTGATGGCTGGTTTCATCATTGGCTTCGATGGTGAAAAGGCAGGGGCAGGTCGTCGCATCATTGATTTTGTGGAAGCGACTGCAATTCCTCAAGCACTGTTCAGTATGCTTCAGGCTTTGCCGAATACGGCACTGTGGTATCGACTCCAGAAAGAGGGTCGTCTGCTGGAGGGGACTGAAGAGGCGAATATCCACCAGACAACACTTACCAATTTTATCCCCAGTCGTCCTTTAGAAGAATTGGCTCGTGAATACGTCAGTTGCTTCTGGGAACTGTATGAACCAACTCGCTATCTGGCACGAGTCTATCGGCACTTCCTAGAGATGAAGCCGACGCCTCACAAAAAGAAGTTCCGAATGCCGGGATTAAGCGATATCCGGGCATTGTTGATCATTTGTTGGCGACAGGGGCTGAAGCGCAATACACGCTTCCAGTTCTGGCGTCAGATGTTCTCAATCATCAAGCACAATCCGGGTGTATTTGAGTCTTATTTGATTAATTGCGCCCATATTGAGCATTTCATCGAGTACCGTCAAATTGTGCGCGACGAAATCGAAGCCCAACTTACCCAATACCTAGCTAATAAGGCAACAGAAACGACTCAGGAAAAGGTTCTGGCAAGTTGAGCCATTCAATTTTGGATTGACTTTATGAATGAATTCGGAGGACTAAGATAAAGTTGTTTCATTAGACACTTTTACAACTAGAGTAATGGTGATAGATCAAACAGCAAAGGTTCAAATCCGGGCGGTAACAACTCCAGCAGAAACCAAAATGTTTCTGGATGTTCCGGAGCGGGTTTATGCGAACGATCCTCACTGGGTAGCGCCGATTCGGAGCAGTATTGCCAAGCAGTTCACTGCCAGTAATCCGTTCTTTCAATATGGGAAGTTACAACAGTTTATTGCCATATCTGAAGGAGCAAACAATTCTCAGGCGTTAGGGCGCATTGTTGCCGCAGTGAATCATCGGTTAATTGAGCGAGAAGGGCAAAATGTTGGTTTGTTCGGTTTTTTTGAGTGCGTGCAAGATTTTGCGATCGCTCAATCCTTATTAGATACTGCCTGCAACTGGTTGCGGGAGCAAGGCATGACGGTTGCTAGGGGTCCTATCGATCTCTCAACTCACAATAATTGTTTGTTTTTAGTAGACGGATTTGACTCGCCACCGATGGTGATGATGCCCTACAATCTGTCCTACTATCCAGAGTTTATAGAGAAAGATGGCTGGCATAAAGCCAAGGATGCTTACGCCTATAATTTTTCTTTAGATAAACCCTTACCAACAGAATTTGAGAAAGCTTATCGGATTGCTTGTAAATCTGGTGTTACCTTTCGTCCGTTAAGAACTAAGGGAAAAGAATTTGAGCAAGATTGCATCAGCCTCTATCACCTTTTTAACCGCGCTTTCGCCAATAACTGGAGTTCAACACCGCGCAGCGAGGAAGAATTTTTAGAAGAAGCGAAGGAACTACAGAGTTTAGTAGATCCGGATGTCTTCCCAATTGCCGAATATAACGGTGAAATGATTGGCTTTTGGATGGGATTACCAGACTATAATATTCCCCTAAAACACGTCAACGGTAAGCTAGACTGGCTAGGAATTCTTAAGTTTCTTTGGTATCGCCGTCAAATTGATCGAGGACGAGTAATTGCCATTTGTTCCCTGCCGGAGTATCGCCGAAAAATGGTACCTCTCGCCTTAATTTATTTGGGAATGCAAGGTGGAATTCAAAAGGGCAAACCCTATAAACGAGCTGAACTTTCCTGGGTCTATGAAGATAATTTTCCCTCCCGCAAGCTAATTGAAGCATCGGGGGGCAAGATTTATAAAACTTACCGCATTTACGAAAAAGCATTATGAAGGCGCTAGTTACTGGAGCGGGCGGATTTACAGGTTCTCACTTAGTGCGGGCTTTAGAGCAGCAGGGCGACTTTGTGGTGGGTCTAGTCCGAAAGTCAAGCAATCTAGCGCGTCTTTCTAATTGCAACGTCCAGTTGGTTTACGGAGATATCACCGATAGAGATGCCTTGCGAACGGCAATGACTGGGGTAGATACAGTTTTTCACACTGCTGCCTATGTAGAACTGGGCATCGTCAATGAGGCAGAAATGGAGCGGGTGAATGTGGAAGGAACCCGCTCGGTGTTAGAAATTGCCCAAGCCGCTGGTGTCTCCAAAGTGGTCTATTGCAGCACTATTGGCGTGTTTGGCGATACCGGGGGCAAACTTGTAGATGAAACTTTTAAACGGACACAAACTAACTTTTCCTCAGCCTACGATCGCACTAAATACCAAGCGCAAGAATGGGTGGATCGATTTGCGGCGCAAGGGCTTCCGGTGGTTAGTCTTCTGCCTTCCGGGATTTTTGGGGCTGACGATCCCCATTTTGGCCCCGCGATGCAGCAATTTCTCAAAGGACGGCTAAAGCTGTGGGCAGGAGGCGATCGCATTACCGGCATTGTCCATGTGGACGACTTAGCTGCGGCGATGATTCTGGCAGCAAAAAAAAGCAAATCTGGAGAACACTACATTATTTCTGCCGGTGAGCTGACTACCCGCGAAATGTTTGAGATTTTCAGCCAGGAAACCAACATTCCCGTCCCTGCCGAAGCTCCTAAGCCAGTCGTGAGACTTTTGGGAAACTTACTCGATCCAGTCGGACGCCTTCTCAAATGGCAGCCACCCCTCAGCCGGGAGCGCGTTCATTATATTTACGACCGCTGCGTCCGGGTGGATGCCACCAAAGCCTTTCAGGAACTCGGTTGGCATCCCCGCTCAGTATCAGAAACATTGCGTGAGATTGTCCGAATCATGCAAGCAGCATCGTGAACGTGGCACTATTCTTTCTGGAGAACCCCATCTTCAAGATAAGCGACTCGGTCGGCTACATCTACAATCCGAGGATCGTGCGTCACCATCAGCACCGTGCAGCCGCCTTCTTTTGCTAACTGACGCAGTAACTCAATCACGGTATGCCCACTATGGGAGTCTAAGGCAGCGGTTGGCTCATCTGCCATAATCAATTGAGGATGACCTGCTAAAGCCCGAGCGATCGCTACCCGCTGTTTTTGTCCCCCGGACAAATCACCCGGCTTCTGATTCGCTTTATCCCCTAATCCCACCTGTTCCAACAAAACTTTTGCTTGCTGTCGCGCTAGCCTATCCCGAATGCCTTTAACATTCAGCACGATTTCAATATTTTCAGATGCTGTCAGTGCCCCAAACAAGTTGAAACCCTGAAAAATAAAGCCGATATTTTCGAGTCGGAACCGTGCTAGCTTTGCCCTAGACATTCCTGTAATCTCGTCTCCGAGTAAGTACACGTTTCCAGCAGATGGTGTCAGCAGTCCAGCTAAGATTGACAGCAGAGTGGTTTTTCCCGATCCAGAAGGCCCCATCAATAGTTGGATATCGCCCCTAGGGATTTCTAAGTCAATCCCTTTAAGAACTTGATAGAACTGTCGTCCTGATGGGAATGCCATCTCTACCCCTTTGGCAATAATGGCTCCCATTTGACGATTATTAAAATCTCTTGAGGTAGAATCATCCTGGCTCCGGCTCTTTTTAAACACAGTAGAGTTAATTTCAAAAGCACTCATCCGTTTAAGTTTTTAGCCTAACTTTTTGTCAAGTTTGCACGTAATCATAAATTTTTTCCTATGGTTTCACTGGCTCGGAAGCACTTGCTCGAAGACATTCCTCGCTTACTTGTGGCTCAGGCAGGGATTATGTTTGCTGTTAGCCTGGTAACAATTCAAACTGGTATCTTCAATGGCTTTAGTCGCTCCGCTGCTAAATTAATTGACAATTCCCAAGCCGATCTTTGGGTGGCATCAAAGAGTATGGTGTATGTTGATCTGACGCTGCCAATCCCCCAGGCGCACGTAGTTCTGGCTCAAGAGGTGGCAGGCGTAGAGCGAGCCGAAGCACTAATTGCTAGGGGTTCCGTATGGCGTCACCCCTCAGGTGAGATTGCTCCAGTGAGAGTCATCGGATTTAACCCAAATGGACAATTGTTTGTACCAACCAATATCACACAAGGAAGTGTGAGTGCCCTAAAAGAACCTTACACCGTAATGGTGGATGTAACTAACCTGGATTCCTTAAAGGTACGAAAGATAGGTGATGTCGCTGAAGTTGGTACTTTACCGGCGCGGTTAGTTGGGTTCACACAAAGAAATCGCTCAATTGCATCGAATGCTTATATGTTTACCTCTTTGGAGAGTGCCAACGCTTACTTAAATTCCGGTCAGACTTCTAGTTTGTCCTGCCGATTGCAATCGGGATCGACGGGAATCCAGTGTACCAACACTTATGAGAAGCCCGATCCAACTTCTACTTCTTCTGTACCCAAACAGTTAGCTGCATCAGATCCCATCACTTATGTGTTGATTCAAGCCAAGCCGGGTCAGGATTTAGAGGCACTTAAGCAAAAGCTAGAAGCCACCTTACCAGATACCCGTGCGTACACTCGCGCCGAAATGATTGAGATGACTCAGACTTACTGGCAAAAGCGAACTGGAATTGGGTTCCTTCTGGGTCTTGGTGCAGCGGTGGGTATAATTGTTGGGGCGATCGTTGTCGGTCAGATCCTCTACTCCTCAGTATCAGATCACATCAAGGAATTTGGCACCCTCAAAGCGATGGGCGCGTCCGATTGGGTTATCTACTGTGCAATCGTCGAGCAGGCGCTGTGGATGGCGATTCTAGGCTATATTCCCAGTATGGTTCTTTGCTTAGGAGTGGTAGCCTGGACATTTGCCAGTCAGGGAATCATGATTTTAATTACTCCGGCAACTGCGATCGCTGCCTTTGGGATCACGGTTGTCATGTGCGTCGGTTCTGCCATCTTTGCCATTCAAAAGGTGACTCGTGTCGATCCAGCGATCGTCTTCAAGGCGTAATTCCGAGAATCGTTAAGCTGACAATAGCCGCTACGCCATCCAATACGATTCGGTTAGAGCGAAAAACACCAAAGTTCCCGTAGTTGGGTAACGTTGCCTCAACCCAACCTACAATTATTTTTAACCGAACTGCGGTTTCAACTGCCCGGTGCAAGATGTGAGCAAAACCTAAATTACTTAACGATAAAAATACGAAAATTGCAGTTGCCCATCTAGCTCTTTGATCCGCTGTTTTGCCTTATAAAATTCCTGGCAATAGTACTCCTGTTTTTCAGGAGCGATAGAGGTATCGGGGTTTTTCCATAGTTCCAAAAAGCGGCGGGCGATGTTTTCACACATTACCCTTTCCATACAAGCGGCAGCTGCTTTAATCAATTCCGGAGAGAGAATATCTTGCTGTGTATTCTCGTCAAGATGAAACAGTGGAGATACCTGAGCCAAATCGCCAGGAAACTCAATTAACAAGTTTTGTAGGAAAGATATCAGTTCTGGCGCTTCTACTCTAGACGCTTCTGGACGCCTTTGTATATCTAAAATTTTTAGCCATAAAAATCGGTAATGGGGAAGGCTAAAGAACAAATCTCGTTCTTCTAGCACATCAATAACCGCCTGCCGATATTCGGGGCAATGCAGGTAAAAGCGCAGGAGTAAAGCTTCTGATCGTTCTAAAAGAGTGCGTTCCGAAGAACCAGGTACAACTGGCTGTTGGCGTTTATTATTGCTACCAGTACGGCGCGGCTGGGAACGTTTATTCTGATTGGGCTTAGTTTGCTTGAGGAGATTATTAACTAGCAGCGGCACCTGTAGGGAATTATCTTGATTGAGGAGTTCTTCCCAGTGACGGACAACTTTATTGAGAAGATTATCTGATAGCAACCCCACCCGTCGAGAATCGCCCTGACTAAGGATTTCCGCACAGTGATTGATGTAATAAGTAATTTGATCGTCGTTGGTGAGGTTGTTGAGTAACTTCACCAATTCTCCCGTAACTTGCCCAAATTGATCTGCCTGTTTGAGGTTTTTTTCGACTAAGATTTGCTGAATCTGCCAATCAAGCCACAGAGGGGCGTTGAGCAGCAGTTCCCGATAGGTTTGAGTGCCGCCTTTGCGGATAAATTCGTCGGCATCTTTCCCATCTGGAAGGTTGAGAATTCGGAGATTTACTTGTCCTTGGTAGGCGAGATTGGCAATTTCTCCAATCGCTCGTTGAGCTGCTTTTGTCCCAGCGGCGTCAGCGTCGAAGTTGAATATAATCTGCTTGGATTCGGTGTATCGCAGCAACAGCCGCACCTGTTCTAAGCTGAGAGCGGTGCCAAGAGAAGCGACGACGTTGGAAATGCCTGCTGCATGGAGAGCGATCGCATCAAAATATCCCTCTACCACGACGGCTTGATCTTGCTTGCCAATCGCGTCACGGGCTTTATCCAAAGCAAATAAAGTTTTGCCTTTATGAAATAACTCAGTTTCGGGGGAGTTGAGATACTTGGGTTGCTCATCCCCCAATGTTCTACCGCCAAAGGCAATGACGCGCCCTTGGCTGTCGTGGATCGGGATCGTCAAGCGATCGCGGAATCTGTCATAATAACCGCCGCCTGACTTCCGAGGGACAATCAATCCCGCTTGTTCCACCAACTGCACCGGGTAGTGTTTCTGTTCCACCAAGTAGCGGTAGAGGGTTTCCCAACCCGCCGGTGCATAGCCTAGATGAAATTGTTGGATGGTTTCTTCAGAGAGTTGCCGCTTTGAGCGTAAATACTCTAGAGCCACCTGTCCTTGAGCTTGCCGCAGCGCGTGCTGATAAAAGCTTGCAGTCACTGCCAAAATCTCATACAGCTGCTCTCGCAGCGTAATTTGGCGCTGCAATTCCTGTCGCTGTTCTGGCTCCAGCATCTGCACCGGCACTTGGTAGCGCCGCGCCAAATCCAGCACGACTTCGCCCAAGGAGCGCTTAGAGTGTTCCTTCAGGAATGTAATTACATTTCCCCCAGCTTGACAGCCAAAGCAATAATACATCTGCTTGCTGGGACTGACGCTAAAACTAGGGGTTTTTTCTTCATGAAAAGGGCACAAACCCACAAAATCTTTGCCCTGCTTCCGCAATAAGACGTATTCCGAGATGACATCGTAGATGTCAGCCCGTTGCTTTACTTCCTCAATAGTGTCTGGATGCAGCCGGGGAATTTGCACGACTTGGTGTTTGTATTGAGACCCATTATTATTGTTTTTTTGCGAACAAAGACAAATGGGTATTTTTACTAATGTTCTAAGCTGGTACTAAGATAACTCTTTGCACCCATTCATCTTGCTAAAACTGAATCGCTAATAATCATTGTATTGGGATTACACTCAGGGTCGCACGCTACCAAAATTCTCAATCAATCTAGCGATATAGAGGATAAACCGGGCAGTGCTTAACTTTTTTCCTAGACGCCAAAGTGCGATCGCCAAAGCTGTCGCTGCATTGGAAACCTATGGGGTTAAACCAGCAGTGCGGCAGCATCTGACGGCATTTTTGCAGGAAAGCGACAGCCGCGAACTATACCATGCTAACCCCCGCCGAATTGCCGAAAGATTGCACTTAAGCGAACGGGAGGCGCTGCGAGTTTTAGTCATCGCCTTGAAAGAAGGCATCCTGTCTCTCAACTGGGACATTCAATGTCCCATCTGTCGGGGCATCGACTTCAATCCGAAAAGTCTGTACGATCTGCGGACAAACCATACCTGCCCACTGTGTCACACCGTCCACGCCACTGATGCTGATGAGCAGGTGCGGATTACATTTAGTATTGATGAACGATTGCGCCACCTGGAAAAGAAAGCGGACGATCCGAATTTCCGCGCCCAAGTCGATGCTCAATATGGGGTGGTTTCCGGACACCAGATGCTGACGCTGCAAACTTTTCGGGACTTTTTTCCCCGCGAGACGATTCCGCCTAATGAGAGTTTAACGATCCGGCGGGTGGCGATTCTATTTACGGATCTGGCTGGTTCGACGGCACTCTATGCAAGGCGAGGAGATTCGCGGGCTTATCATCTGGTACGCCGACACTTCGATCTACTGTTTCAGGTAGTAGATGCCCACAATGGTGTGGTTGTCAAGACGATTGGGGATGCGGTGATGGCAGCATTCACTGCGCCTGTTGATGCGATCGCCAGCGCGATCGCCATGCATCAGCAGATGGAAGCCTTAAATCAACAGTTGCAACTAACAGCAGAAGATCGGCTCATCCTCAAAATTGGCATTGATGTCGGCCCCTGTATTAGTGTCACCCTAAACGAGCGGCTTGACTACTTCGGCACGACGGTCAATACAGCAGCACGGGTGCAGGCTACAAGCCAAGGCAACGACATTGCTTGTACTGAAACTGTACTCATGGACGCTGACGCTGCCAGTGCTGTCAAGGATTGCCCCCGACTGTGTAATGCCATGAGTTTTAAAGGATTGGATGCACCGATTCTGGTTCATCGGATTGAGTTAATCAAGGCAATTTGCTAAAAACAAGTGATGTCTGAACTTTTCTCTCTCCGAACTTAAAGGGATAAGGGGCGAAACCCTTACATTTACATCGTTAACCTAATTTTTATATAAATTTTATCTTTCTGTTGAATAGCTTTCAGTAAATATTGTTAGTTCTTCTAGCCTAGCGTCCTTTTAGTTTTGAATAATATACTAACGATAGGTCTCCTTTAAAAAAACGGCTAACATTTGTTACCTAAAAACCAAAACTACTGATTTTCAGCAGTTCCTCACTCTCTCGACGCTAAATTTTTGGACAATGAACATAAACGATTGCCATGCTTACAAAATTTTATCCTTTTAGTTGCAAATTGTGATTTTTTAACACTGATAGACCCAGTTGATGTAAGATGTGGAGCTTGCTAACAAAATATCTGAAGAATCAGCGGCTTTAAACTCAAGATAATTACCGCGTACCGACAATAACTGAGTAGGAGTCCTCTTGGTTTTCCGTGAAGCCAACGGGTGAATCGGGAAGACTTCCCCCCTTTACTGAGTCTTCCAAACCTTGATAAATGCGTAATTATCCGGTGGGCAGATAGGTCACTCAGTATGTTATTCAGTTAAGTTTGAAGTGAAAAATTCATAACTCACGACGAAAACCATGAAAGCAGCTAATAGCCGTCAACCTTCCTCCGTTACTTCCAAAATTCTCAAGCTAGTCGGGGTAATCCTGATTGTCTCCTCGCTGCTTGACTATGCGGTTTTTCTAATTCCGCCGAGTAGACCCGGTGGCGTGGACGATCCACAGTGGCGGCTGAACTTCCTACAGTGGCAACAGGGCGTTACAGGGCAGTTAATTGACAGAGGTGTGATTCCGATGGTAGGTCTGGCGCTGCTGTTCGCTGGATATTGGATTGACACCAACTCTGGAGTGGCTCGAAAAGGTTGGGAAGACCTAGTGAGAGTCGGAGCGTTGATACTCTCTGCTATTTTAGGTTTGAGCTTCCTGCTGCCAGTTCCCTTACTGAACATCAATAGCCTGCGTCTGCTGAACCAGGAAGCGATCGCCCGAATTAACCAAAGAGCCACTCAAGTTGAAACTCAGATCGCCAGCCAGTCAGCACAAGTTACCGCCCTGCTTGAAGATAGCAAGAAGCTATCGGAACTAGATCAGGCGCTCAAGAGCGGTCAAGTCCAAGGGGAGCAACAGGCGAGATTGCAAGCACTCAAAGATCAATTAGAAAAGTTAAAGCAAGACCCAAAAGCTTTGAATGCACAAGTCGATGCAGCTAAAACCCAAGTTCGAGGCGGCAAACTAGAAGCCCAAAAACAAGCTCAAGGCGAGTTATGGAAAACGAGTATTCGGAATGGTCTGAGCAGTTTACTCTTAGCGATTGGCTACCTGAGCATTGCGGCGCTGGGGTTGACAGGTTTGGGAGGAAGTCGTCGGAAAGCTCAGGCGCGGTAAGGACTCGCGAGTTGTGAGTGGTTAGGGGTCAGTCGCCAAAAAAAGCTGTAGGGCTTTCCCCTCGGTGAAGTGGTGGGCGAAGCTGCTGCCCGTTGAGTAGGCTAGGATGAAGGCTGCAATTTTTCATCCTTCATCCGGCGAAGAAAGCATCCTACTAACACACTTCTACTCTTGGAAGTCATAACGCCCCTAGGAACCCCACGCGATCGGGATTTTCCTGGCTGGAGTGCATCTCAAAGCAGCGATTGGTTATTTCCTCTCACGAGCGGCATCGCATGTTTTCAATTTACATACTGACCCATAACGAAGAAATTGATATTGCCGCTTGTATTGAGTCGGCAATGCTATCGGATGATGTGATTGTGGTGGATTCGTACAGTAGCGATCGCACTCTCGAAATCGCCAGTCGCTACAATGTGCGAGTGGTGAAGCATCGGTTTGAAAGTCACGGACGACAAAGAACCTGGATGCTCCAAGAAGTACCCGCCAAACACGAATGGATTTACATCCTAGAAGCTGATGAGCGGATGACAAAAGAGCTGTTTCAGGAATGCCTGGAAGCGATTAAAACTCAGGAATATGTCGGCTACTACGTGGCAGAGCGCGTCATGTTCATGGGCAGTTGGATTCGCCGCAGCACCCAGTATCCCCGCTACCAGATGCGTCTGTTGAAACCGGGCAAAGTCTGGTTTAGCGACTACGGTCATACCGAACGGGAAGTTTGCCAAGGAGCTACCAGCTTCTTGAAAGAAACCTATCCCCACTACACCTGTAGTAAGGGATTGAGTCGCTGGATTGACAAGCACAACCGTTATTCTACAGACGAAGCCGTTGAAACCCTACGCCAGCTAGAGAAAGGAAGTGTGAACTGGCGAGATTTACTCTTGGGTCGTTCGGAAGTAGAAAAACGCCGCGCCCTCAAAGATTTGTCTCTGCGGTTGCCCTTCCGTCCGCTCGTGCGCTTCGTATATATGTATTTCTTCCTGGGTGGCTTTCTGGACGGGCGAGGAGGATTTGCCTGGTGTACTTTGCAGGCATTCTACGAATATCTCATCTTACTCAAGGTGTGGGAGCTAAAGCATATGCCCCTGCCCCCGCTGGATGACCCAAATCAACCAATTCCTCCAGACGACACGAATGTGGATGCGGCGACAGTCAGTTCCTTTCCTCGACAAAGGTAGCGGGCTTGTAAATGCTAAAGTGTAAAGTGTGATACTAGATACCAGGGGAGTTGCAACAATTCTTCACAAGTCTTACAAATAAAGATAGAAATGAAACAATTCCAGAATCAACCCTGCACTTTGGCGGCAGGTAAGCCATGCATGAAGGAGCAGCAATCTTTAGAGAATGCCCAGTTCTAGTTTTGCAGGCGCGTCTTCTGGGGTTGATTGACGAACTTTTTTCATTTTCAGCCAAGGCTCACCGAGTGAGATTGGTATTCCGTATAAAGAAAGCACCGCCAGTTGTAAGGAGATTGGGCAATCTGTGATCCAACGCTTCAAGCAGGACTTAAAGAATGACCTAATTGCAGGTCTTCTGGTTGTCATTCCTTTGGCCACCACAATCTGGCTGACAATTACAATTGCCAGCTGGGTGATCAACTTTTTGACCCGCATTCCAAAGCAGGTAAATCCCTTCGATGGTCTGCATCCCATCCTAGTGAATGTACTAAATCTGTTGGTGGGACTGGCAGTGCCATTGCTGTGTATTATGCTGATTGGCTTGATGGCCCGCAATATTGCAGGACGGTGGCTGCTAGATTTTGGGGAGCGGCTGTTGCAGGCGATTCCATTAGCGGGAGCGGTTTATAAAACGCTCAAACAGTTACTAGAAACGATTTTAAGGGATACAAACGGCAAGTTTCGTCGCGTCATTTTGGTAGAGTATCCCCGTCGAGGAGTATGGGCGATCGCTTTCGTTACGGGTGTGATGAGCAGCGAAATCCAATGTCAGATGACTCGTCCCATGCTCAGCGTTTTTATTCCAACTACGCCTAACCCAACCACCGGCTGGTATGCGGTTGTCCCGGAGGAAGAAGTGCTGAACCTCTCAATGTCGATTGAAGATGCCTTCAAGGTAGTGGTTTCGGGAGGAATTGTCAGTCCCAACCCCTTACCCTCGGTGCCGGTTCCCACTGATAGCGATCGCCAACTGGAACCCGTGGTTTCTGAAGGGAGATGGCAGGTTTTACCCACAGAGGAAGATTAAAAAGTTAGTAGGTAATTGGTAATGGTCAGTAGTCCTTAGTCTGTTGCTACCTCAGCCCTCAGTCCTCAGTCCTCAGCCCTCAGATAGTCCTTAATCCTTGGTTTGCTGCTACTGACTAATGACGACTGACTTTACCAATTACCTCCCCAATTACCAATTTGTCATGCAAACCCGCAAACCCCAAAGTATTGCCCGTGAATTAGCTCTCCTCAGCCTCAGCCAGCTGAGTGGGAATGCTATTTTGAACCTGAGCCAGCTGAGTGTAAATCCCAAACAACTGAATCCAGAACAAGTCACTCGTCAGCAACTCTCCAGTCTAATAACGGCTGCCATCCGCGCCCTCACCGCTGAAGTGCAAGAGACTTTAGAGGTTGCCGCAGCAGAAGTCCAACGCTCAAGCGAACGCTTGCTCAGTAGCGAAACCCGCGCCTCGGATGTTCAGAGTGCAAAGGCGATGATAAACGAAGCCATTGAGCTAACTCAGGCAGCCATCAACCGCGTGGGAACGGCTCTAGAACTGCCAGAATTTATTCAACTGTCAAACCAGCAGGAGGTTCGCGCCTACGCTCTAGAAATTATCACCAAAGTCAACGCCAAGCGGGCAGAGATCGATCAACTGCTGGACGAAGCAATGGTGAATTGGCAGTTAAACCGCCTGCCTCGGATTGACCGGGATATCTTGCGGGTGGCAGTGGTAGAAATTATGTATATGGGCGTGCCAGACAGAGTTGCCGTCAATGAAGCGATAGAGTTAGCTAAACGGTACAGTGATGAGGAAGGGCATCGATTTATTCAAGGCGTCCTGCGCCGAGTCACTGACCAGCTTAAGGCTCAATCGCCCACGACCTAGAAAAGTTTTCTATAGTTAGTAGCAGTAATAGCTCCTTAATTGCTGCTGAGTTTTATAGGTGCAATGGTTTTTAATTGGTTCCGTCGTCAGTTTAGCGATAAAACAAGTGACTCCCAGGTTGAACCGGAAAAAACCGATGTAGAGACGCCAGATATTGCGTCTCTACAACCGGAAGCCGAAACCGAAACGTCAGAATCAACAACAGAGGCTCAGTCACAGCAGGTTGCTGAAGACCTGCTCAGTTACGCTAAGGCAGCCTACAAAAATATTCAGCAAAAACAGCAACAATCCCAGGTAGAAACGGCTCCAGCGGTGGCTGAGTCACCCGCCACACCGGCAGCAGAAACGACAGAAGTCAGCGCGGAGACCCAGACGGCTCAATCAGTTGAGGCACCCGCGACAACGACGGTTGAAGCTGAAGCACCGGAGACGCCTGAAACGCTGACACTGGCAGAAGCGTCCACGGTAGAAACAGCCCCAGAACCAGAACCGACTCAAACGCCTAAAGTAGTTGAGGCAGAAGCACCCCCAGAGTCAGAGGTAGGGGAACCAGAGGTTGAGCAAGCGATCGCCCAAACCAGCGTCAATTTAGAAGCCTTACCCCCAGAGTCAGAGGCAGGGGAACCAGAGGTTGAGCAAGCGATCGCCCAAACCAGCGTCAATTTAGAAGCCTTACCCCCAGAGGCTTCACCAGAGCCAACAGCGACTGAATCCCAGACAGATGAAGCTGCCACCACCCCGGTGCCCTTCTGGGCGCGGGAAGACCGACAGGCGCGGCTAGAACGCCTCAAGGCAACGGCGATAGAGACGCCAGAAACAGAACCTGTCAGGGCACCCGTGCAGCCAGCAGCGGCAACCTTGGAGACTGGATCGATGCCGGGACTCACCTTCGATGAGGGCTTCATGTGGTCAGCGCAAGTGCTGGCATCTCAAGGGCGTCGGGCGGAGGATGTTTCAATTGAAGAAATTACCTGGCTGAAGCGACTGCGGCAAGGCTTGGACAAAACTCGTCGCAGCTTGATCAACCGACTTAAGGCAATTGTTGGTCAAGGGCCGTTAAATCAAGACGCGGTGATGGAGATTGAGGCGCTGCTGTTGCAGGCAGATGCTGGCGTTGAGGCGACGGACTCTATCATCAATACGCTGCAAAAGAGACTTCGAGATGAGGTGCTGCCACCAGAGCAAGCGATCGCCTACCTCAAGCAAATCCTGCGCGACTTACTCGACCAACCCATTCAGGAATCCTACAGCCCCACCTTTGTCCCGACAAAAGACACCCTGAATATCTGGCTGATGACTGGGGTCAATGGTGCGGGTAAAACAACCACGATTGGCAAAATTGCCCATTTAGCCCAAAAATCCGGCTATAAGTGCTTAATTGGTGCTGCCGATACCTTCCGTGCCGCTGCTGTAGAACAGGTAAAGATTTGGGGACAGCGCAGTGGCGTTGAGGTGATTGCCAACCCAGGACAGAATACCGATCCGGCTGCCGTTGTGTTTGACGCGATCGCCGCCGCCCAGGCACGGGGTACAGAATTACTCCTGATCGACACCGCAGGGCGTCTCCAGAACAAGAAAAATCTGATGGACGAACTGAGCAAAATCCGCCGCATTGTCGATAAAAAAGCCCCCGACGCCCAAGTAGAAGCCCTCCTGGTGCTTGACGCCACCCTCGGTCAAAATGGCTTGCGTCAAGCACAAGTCTTCTCAGAAGCAGCAAAACTCAGCGGCGTCGTCTTGACAAAACTCGATGGAACTGCTAAAGGAGGCGTGGCTCTAGCCGTAGTGCAACAGCTTGGCTTGCCCATCCGCTTCATCGGTGCGGGTGAAGGTATAGAAGATTTACGTCCCTTTTCTAGCTACGAATTTGTAGAAGCTTTGCTGAGCGGTTGAGATGAAAACCGACAGCATTTTCTATCAGATGTTTCAAGCCTTTCCAGGCATCTTTTTTGAACTCATCGGACAGCCGTCAAGTAATGGAAATGGCTATACCTTCCAGTCAGTTGAAATCAAAGAAGTAGCTAAACGGATTGATGGAATATTTGTTCCTTCTGGGCGCAGCCGTCAACCCATCTACTTTGTTGAAGTCCAGTTTCAACGTGACGATATCTTTTACTACCGATTCTTTACCGAAATTTTCCTGTACTTAGGTCAAAATAAACCTAACAGAGATTGGCGTGCTGTGGCAGTGTTCAGCAGACGGAGTATCGATCGAGAAGTACCAATAGAATATCAGCGACTGCTACTAAGTCAGCAAGTGCAATGGGTATATTTGGATGAATTGGAGGAAGCCGGAAACCAATCGGTAGGATTGGGTATGGTGCAGTTAGTCGTTGAGGATGAAGATACAGCCCAAGCGCAAGTCAGACAATTAATTCAGAAGGCACAACAGGAGCTTGAGGATGAGGCGGTCAGGCAAAAAATTCTAGAATTGATTGAGACGATATTAGTCTATAAATTTCCCAGAGTTAGCCGTCAGGAGATAGAAGCAATGTTTGGCTTAAGCGATTTAAAACAAACCAGGGTCTATCAAGAAGCTAAGGAAGAAGGTAAGTTAGAAGCCGTGCCTCGGTTCTTGAAACTTGGATTGACCCTGGAACAAATAGCTGAGGGGTTAGAGTTGGATATTGAGGCTGTGAGGAAGATAGCTCAAGAACAATCCGACAAGAGAATTGATTGAGACGATATTAGTCTATAAATTTCCCAGAGTTAGCCGTCAGGAGATAGAAGCAATGTTTGGCTTAAGCGATTTAAAACAAACCAGGGTCTATCAAGAAGCTAAGGAAGAGGGCAAGCAAGAAGGCAAGCAAGAGGCAAAGTTAGAAACAGTGCCTCGGTTATTGCATCTAGGGCTGAATGTGGAACAAATAGCTGCGGCGTTAGAGTTGGATGTTGAGGTTGTCAGGAAGGCGGCTCAAAATCAATCCGCTCAAAATCAATGCGAGAATAGGAGCGAAGAGTAGCTCACCTACTGCCCAATAAGAAAGAAAATAGTCAGCGCTGGGAATAGTTTCTAGAAAGCCTTTCTAGAACGGGAAACTTGCGACCAGGTTTATCTTTTGAACTTTTCCCATCCCCATGAGCCGTAATATTCTCGTTCCCAAGTTGAGCTGGCAAGAACTGGGGCTTTAGCCTCCCCAAATATGCAGATAAACAGCCTTTTACCGACAGCCTAAAGATTCGCGGGTTCCTACTTTCGTTTTGGAATTAACACCCGTTGCTCTAGCACAGAGTTTTTTCACTTGGACAGCATCTAAAATCGCATCAGAAAAGTCGGCACCTGTGATGTCCGCATCGTTAAAGCGCGATCGCAGCATCATCGCTTCTGCGAACACTGCATCACTTAAATCTGCATTCGTGAAGTCAGCTAAATAGGCGATTCCATTGGTAAAGTCTGCTCCATGTAGATTCGCCTTGCTCAGGACTGAACTATTAAATACCACGCCCCGTAAGTCGGCATTGCTAAAATTAATATTTTCCAGATTGGCGTTGGAAAACTCAATTGCCTGTAAGTTTTGACCGGAGAAATCCTTACCTATAAGTTCCCCTTGGCTAGCTGAACGGGAAATGGAAGAAGAGCTAGCGGCGAGTGCTGAAGGGGAAAAACAGATAAGCACGAGTGCCAAGACCAATGCTGTTAGTCGGAGAAAATGCTTCATAATAGATTGATTTTTCACAAGCCGCTTGAAAAACTAAAGGATTTTTTGGGAACACTCAAGTTCAGGACAATTAGAATAATCATGCCATGACTGGCTCAATGCTAGGTGATTGGATATTAGAGTTCCTGATACGGCACTTGAAATTCGGATTTATTCAGCGAACGGCAGCGTCGCGGTTCGAGTTCTAATTTTTGAACAAAAATTTTAGCTGGGGTTGACTCAACTTATGCCATTTTGGATGTTGGATTGACCGAAGCAATCTAGCAGGTATTTTCAGTGGTTAGAAATTATGCAAGTTCAAAGCCCAATGGTCTAAGGAGGTCGCACCGCCGAAAAAGGAACGGGATTTATACCTGGTTCATTTCCTTGCTATCTCTGGGGCTAGCGATCGCGTTCTCCATTTATCCTCCGCAGTTTAGAGCCAATTCCCCGCCTTCTGTAGCTTCCACTGAATTGCGGGGCGTTTGGTTGACCAATGTTGGGAGTTCTGTGCTATTTATGCCCTGGGGAATCAACCGGGCGATGCACCAGCTATCTCAACTACATTTCAATACGGTCTATCCTGTAGTCTGGAATCGGGGGCATACCTTCTACCCCAGCACGGTTGGGAGACGGAAGACAGGACGCTCTCAAGACCAATGGCTAGAATTTCTGGGGCTGGGGCGAGATGTCCTAGCTGAGATAATCAAGCAGGGAAATCGACAGCAAATTCGAGCCATCCCTTGGTTTGAGTATGGCTTTATGGCTCCTGCGAGTTCAGAACTGGCGAAGCGTCACCCAGACTGGATCTCCCTTCGTCGGGACGGCACCAAGAATATCTTGCCGGACATTCTGGAACAGGACTTGCTCAACCCGGCAAAGCCAAATGTTCAGCCTTCCTCTCGAAAAGTAGAACAATTTATCCGCAACCAGTTTGCCAGGAAAGTCGTGTGGCTCAACCCCCTGCATCCAGAAGTGCAGCAGTTTATCCTAAATCTGATTGTTGAAGTCGTCACTGAGTATGATGTAGCTGGCATTCAGATGGACGATCACTTTGGCTTGCCGGTTGAGTTTGGCTACGACCCTTTTACAGTCGAACTTTATCGGCAAGAACACGAGGGCAAAAGTCCTCCCACCAACCCCAAAGAGGCTGAGTGGATGCGTTGGAGAGCGGACAAGATTACTGATTTTATGCAGCGGCTCTTTCAGGCTGTCAAATCTGTCAAACCTGGCTGTTTGGTGTCCTTGTCTCCTAACCCCTACTCTTTTGCCTACAGATTCTATCTTCAAGATTGGCAGACTTGGGTGCAGCGGGGTTTGGTGGAGGAGTTGGTATTGCAGGTGTATAGAGATGACCTAAAAAGTTTTTTGGCTGAATTGTCCCAACCCTCTGTGCAGATGGCGCGTCGTCAGATTCCAGTGGGTGTCGGGATTTTATCGGGCTTAGTTAGTCGTCCGATTGACATGAAGCAGATTCAGCAGCAAGTTCAGGCAGTACGCGATCGCGGTTTTAGTGGGGTATCCTTCTTCTACTGGGAAAGCTTGTGGGGTTATATGGCTCCAGAGTCACCAAAAAGACGCCGAGAGGCATTCCAGGCACTTTTTCCTGCCAGCGCTATACGACCCAAGATTTTGCCAAAGTCTGGTAATCGGTGATGAACAATCCTTCAATTAGCCATCAGCAATGACCAATGACCAATGACCAATCGCCTATTACCAATTCCTACATTTTCTGGTTCCAGTGGGTATCCGTCACGCTAGTGGGTTTTTTGGTCAGTTTGCTGTGGATTGAGGTGGGTGAAAAACCCGACATCGGCGTTGTAGAGGGCGCAATCGGCGGATCTGCCGTTGGTTTGGCACAAGCGTTAGTTCTCAGACAGCGAGTGGAGGTGAGCAAAGCGATGCCAAAAGCGATCGCTGCTTGGTGGGTACTAACAAGTGTAGTCAGCTGGGGCTTCATCGGCGGCAGTGGCGTCGGAGCCATCGGCTGGATAGCACCCAGAACGTTACTATTTGAAGCTAGGGTAATCTTTGGCATCTTCAATGGGGCACTGGCAGGCGCTTTGCTAGGAGTGCTGCAAGGGCTTGTCCTGTTTCAGCAGGCAAAAAAAGCTTGGATATGGATCTTGGTCAGTTCTGTTAGCTGGGCGATAGGGCTAGCGATGGGTTGGGCTGTTGGCGGCATTTTGCGCGAAGCGACGCGCTTATTCGTTAGCGAGTTGGTGGGTTTAGCTGTGGCATGGGTTGTCGTCGCTGCGATTACAGGTGTTGCCCTGATTGGATTGCTGCGCTTTAAAGCTGGCTGAGTTTTTTAGAATCCGTATCCGTAGATCGAGTAACGAAAAGTGCTTAACTTAACTTTCTTTGCTGGCTTTCGTTCCTCAAAAGTGCCTACTAAATTTCGGTAATCTAATACTGGTAGGACTTACGCAAAGCTTATACATATAGCGTTCTTGTCGGTTCAATCCCCCTGTGGTTGCCCACACTATGTGGTGATGTGCGGCGAGTCCTGACTGGGAAGAAAGTAACTTTTGTCAGCAATTACAGCCGTTTGCGACTTGATGAAGTATAAACTGTTGTAAACCTTCAACCTAGTCACGCGCCCTTTCAACTGACACCAATAATTTTGACTTTTCTGGATCGCAAAGCCAGTGTTGAGACATTGTTAGAACAATTCAATTGAGTGTAAGGTGTAAGATTGCAATACCCACTCTACTCATAAAGCTGTGAGGTTTTCTCATGCTGACGCTTTATCACGAGCCGATATCTCCCAACTCCCGCCGCGTCTGGATTACGCTGCTGGAAAAAAAACTTGAGTTTGAACTGGTAGAGATAAAACTGGATGGGGAGCAGTTTCAACCAGATTTTATGGCGATTAGCCCTTTCCACCACATTCCAGCTTTGGTAGATGACGGCTTTAAGATGGTGGAATCTTTGGCAATTATGGACTATTTAGAGGCAAAGTACCCCACGCCTGCTATGTTGCCAAAAGATGGAAAGGATCTGGCAGTTGTGCGGATGGTGCAACTGGTAACTGTGAATGAGTTGTTCCCTGCTACTTTTCCACTGATTCCGAAGATTTTAGGCTTGCCTGGAGGAGATCAAGAAAAAATCGAGCAGGCACATCAGAAAATTACCACAGTGCTGAAGTTTTTTGAGAATTTATTAGGCGATCGCCCTTACTTTGGTAGTCAAAACTTAACTCTAGCCGAGGTTGTTGCTGGAACTGTAATCCCCTGGTTATCTCAAGGAGGCGTGTCCTTGAGTGACTATCCAAAACTGAGTGCTTGGTGCGATCGCCTAATGGCACGAGAGGCTTGGCAAGCTACTGAGGCTACACCAGAGGTAATGGAAGCGTTCAAGTCTCGCATGACCGCTCAAATGGCACGGTAGAATTCAGTTTGAAGGATTAAGGTGAACTGTTCAAAATCATCCCCCGCGATCGTCAAAAGCGCAGAATGGGGGTTCTATTCATTTAAATCTGAGGTTGCCAGAAACTCTCGTACTACCTGAAGGTAAGTTTCTGGTGCCTCTAGCATCGGGAAGTGAGCTGTATCGGGAATCTCAACATACTCGACTTTCTCACTTAATGCTGCTGCCTGACGCCCCATCGCGGCAGGGATAATGATATCGTATTCGCCAGCCACTAAAAGTGTTGGAACGGTAAGCTTGGCGAACTCATTAGGCATCACTTGGGCGGCTTTTTCGCTAACTGAGGTAATCATGGTGCCTACAGCAGCTTGGTAATCTGCCATGAGAAAATCGTCTAAGAAAGCCCGACTGATGGCACTAGATAAGGGGCGATGCAAGAATCGCTTCATAAACATTCTGTCAACAAACGGAAGTTGATACAGCCAACGGGGACGGAATTTAACGACATAGCCGCCAAACTTATGAAAATCTTTAAATAATTTTTCCTCGTATTCAAAAACGCCGCTACAGGTTAAAATTGCCTTAAACACTCGTTCTGGGTAGCGGTTTAGAAAAAAGACGCCGACCGATGCGCCCATAGAATGAGCATTGATGTATACGCGATCCAGTTCTAAGGCATCTAATAAGCCTGCTAGGTCATCTGCGTATTCCTCCATTTCGTAAGTCAACTCTTCCGCTGTGGCAGGTTCTTCTGCCAGTGGCGAGGATTCTTCTGCTAAGACGCTACCGTTCCCCACAGGCGAAAGTTTACGCGATCGCCCAAATCCTCGCATATCGTACAGCAAGCAGTCAAAGGTATCTGAAAGGGCTTTAGCGGGACTTTCCCAGTATCGAGAAGATCCCCCCCATCCGTGCAGGAAGACCATCACCGGCTTATTTTTACCTTCCTCGCTGGGTGTCTTAATCCACTCGTAATAATGGGCGATGCCGCGAACTTGAATATGAGCCATGTTAAAATTTTTGAGTTTTGAGTGATGCCTATCATGTGAAAAACCCGTCTTCGAGAGAGAAAACGGGTTTCTATATTATTTTCAGCTTTTTTGTCACTGGAGCGATACAAGGTTCGCCGATAATGCGATCGCTTTAGGCAGATTCGGGCTTCGGCATCGAGGAGGGATGTACGATCAGTTCGGCAGTCGATCGCTTCTCGACCATTTCCCGCGTAATCATGCAGCGAGTCACATCCTTGCGGGACGGCAACTCGTACATCACATCCAACATCAGTTCTTCAACAATGCCGCGCAGTGCCCGTGCGCCAGTTTTCCGCCGATACGCTTCTTGCGCGATCGCTCGCAGCGCATCCGGCTTAAACTCCAGTTGCACGTTGTCCATCTTCAGCAGCTTCTGATACTGCTTCGCCAAAGCATTCCGAGGCTCTGTCAAAATCGCCATCAGCGCCTCTTCATCCAGCGGATCGACGACCGCCATCACTGGCACCCGACCGATAAACTCTGGAATCATCCCAAACTTCACCAAGTCGTCCGGCTCCAGGTTCCGCACAATATCTGCTGTCCGCTTTTCTCGCGGTTGCCCTTCCCCGCCTTGGACAAAGCCTATTGACTTTTTCCCAATTCTTTGCTCTACTACCTTCTCCAGACCTACAAAAGCACCACCACAAATAAACATGATGTTGCTGGTGTCAATCTGGATGCAGTCCTGGTAGGGATGCTTGCGTCCACCCTGCGGCGGCACATTCGCAATCGTCCCTTCCAACATCTTCAGCAAAGCTTGCTGAACGCCCTCACCGGAAACATCCCGCGTAATTGAGGGGTTCTCGCTCTTTCGGGCAATCTTATCAATTTCATCAATGTAAATAATCCCCCGCTGCGCTTCCTCAACGTCGAGGTCTGCCACCTGTAGCAGTCGCAGTAGGATATTTTCTACGTCTTCTCCCACATACCCCGCTTCTGTAAGCGTTGTAGCATCCGCTACCGCAAAAGGCACATCCAGAATACTTGCCAGCGTTTGCGCCAGCAGGGTTTTCCCGCAACCCGTCGGGCCAATCAGGAGAATGTTAGATTTTTGCAGCTCTACCTGATCTTCATGCCCCCCTTTGCCACTGCCTTTAGACTGGATAAAGCTCAGGCGCTTGTAGTGGTTGTAGACCGCTACAGAAAGCACTTTTTTGGCTTCATCCTGACCAATGACGTGTTCATCGAGATACTTTTTCAGTTCTCTCGGTTTGGGAATTTGACTCAAAGAAATATTGCCCGACCTGGTTCGACGCTTCTGGGGAGGTTCGGCGCGAGGCACTGGTTGGGGTGCGGGTGCCCCAGAGTCCAGCAACTCCTCATCTAAAATTTCATTACACAGGTCAACGCATTCATCACAGATGTAGACTCCCGGCCCTGCAATTAACTTGCGTACCTGTTCTTGGGACTTGCCGCAAAATGAGCATTTTAGATGGGAGTCGTACTTAGACATACTTGCCTCTTACCTCAGTGAAGTGACAGTTGCTTCCGAGTGAGGAAGGTTCTGTCTGGAGATGACCTGATCGATCAAACCGTAATCTTTTGCTTCAGCAGATGACATGAAGAAGTCGCGTTCGGTATCTGCCGAAATTTTATCAAACGGCTGACCAGTATTTTGAGCCAGTAGCTCGTTCAGCTTTTGCTTATGATAGAGAATTTCTCTTGCTTGAATCTCTATATCAACGGCTTGTCCCTGAGCGCCTCCCAGGGGCTGGTGAATCATAATCCTGGAACTGGGCAAAGCCATACGCTTACCCTGCGCTCCACCTGCTAGCAAAAATGCACCCATACTGGCTGCTAAACCATAGCATATGGTAACAACATCAGGGCGTATTTGTTGCATCGTGTCATAGATTGCCATACCAGCTGTCACCGACCCACCGGGGGAGTTGATGTATAGCTGAATGTCTTTTTCCGGGTCTTCGGCGTCTAAAAAGAGCAGCTGAGCCACAATCGTGTCAGCCACATTATCATCAACCGGCGTCCCCAAGAAAACAATGCGCTCTCGCAGTAGCCGCGAGTAGATATCAAACGCCCGTTCCCCCATTCCGGACTGTTCCACCACCATAGGGACGACGTTACTGGGGAGTTGTGAGTAAATATTACTCTTCCTCAGGTTTGTGATTTCGTAATTCTGGGACAGAGATACATCCATAACGAGCGAAACTTAATTTTAACGCTGCACTATCAGGTGAACTGGCGAGTGGCTCGTCACCACATACTTCCGTTATATCCGAATCCGCTGTATTTGACCATTCAGGACTGCCTGTGCAGATGTTGGGGCAATTTTAAAATTGCCCCTAAGCCAGGTTTATTCAACCTCAGACGCCTCAGCTTCTAGTTGAGATTCGGTAGCGGTTGCAGCGGTTGCTTCTACTTCATTGTCTTCCGCTTGTGCCGCTTCTATGGCTTCTGTAGTCGTTGTTTCAGCCTGCTCTTCCTCCGTCTTTTCAGGTGCGAGAGAGCCTTGGGGAACCAGTTCAATCGTGGCGTGTTCTTCCAGCCACTTAATCGCTTTTTCTTTGAGCAAATCACCTTCGACAATGGTACGCAACCGTTCCAGGTCGATCTCTTGATCCGGGAACTGCTGGAGTAGCTCATTGACTCTGTCTGTCACCTCTTGCGGTTCGGTTTTGAGGGATTCGCGCTTAGCAATTTCCTCAAGTGCCAGGGTTTGTTTGAGTCGATCGATGGCTTCCGGACGCGATCGCACGCCCATTTGTTTTACCATGTCGGGAGTAAACACTTTCTTGACATCCATCCCCATCTGCCCCATCTGGATGATGGTTTGACGAAGCATGGTTTCAACTTCCCGCTGAATTAGGGTTTCCGGCACGTCAATTTCAACTTTTTTCAAAAGTTCCTTGACAAGTGCTTGCTCTTTATTAGCTGACATTTCTTGATCGGCCTTCTCTCGGAATTTCTTCTCCAAGTCAGCTTGCAATTCAGCCAGGGTTTCAAACTCGCTGACTTCTTGGGCGAAGTCATCATCCACCGCCGGTAACTCTTTTTCCTTCAGGTCTTTGAGCGTGATCGTAAACATCGCCGTCCGACCTGCTAAATCTTGGCGATAATCTTCCGGAAACTTTACTTCTACTTCCTTGCTGTCTCCGGGATTCATTCCCACAACGCCATCTATAAATTCTCCCAGAAACCGCCCTTCTACCAGCTCAATTTGAGCGTCTTCTGCCTGACCCCCACTAATTTCTTCCTGTGCTTCATCTTCTTGTTCGCTGACAAAGCGGCTGGTATAATCGACCACCGCCACATCTCCCAACTGCGCCGGACGACCTGCCACTGGAATTAACGTAGCTTGCTCAACGCGACGCTCTTCTAAAAACTTCTCCACCGAACTGGAGTCATAGGGTACTTCTTCGGCTTTGATAGTGAGGTTGTTGTAATCGCTTACCTGCACCTGCGGTTGGACATCTACCGCAGCTAAGAAAGTGATGGGTTCTCCGGGTTTAAACTGGCTGACTAATTCCTCGAAGTCAGAACGCAGCTCAAAGTTACCAAGCGCCTCAATTGCTTCTTGCTTGAGAGCCTGCTGGAGACCATCTTGAATCAGTTCTTCCAAGGCAGTTGCTTTAATTCGTGCCGTCCCCAGTTGCTGTAGCAGGATCTGGCGAGGCACCTTTCCTTTGCGAAACCCAGGAATATTGGCTGAGCGTGCGAGCTTTTGAATCACCTGCTCGTAGGCATTTTTTGACATATCGGCTGGAATTTCAATTTCCAAGCCAATCTTGCTGGCGGGAAGCTTTTCCTGGGTAACTTTCATCAGTTAACTTCTCTCAAAACTCAGAGCGACAAGGTTGATAACGATTCGAGAGGGCGGGTATTGCAGACGTTTTCGGACGGTCGGTTCAAGCCAAATGGATACAATTTCTGTCTCAACCCCGTGATATCCTAGTTTTGCAACAGTTGGAGCCTTGGTAAATAAAACCTTACCTATCCCTCTCGTTGACATATTTGATGATAGTACATTGACTAAGCCATCGCTCTGTTGCGAATTCAATTTAGCTTGTTGGGGACTGGAAACTTCGACGAAGTCGGTGCTAAGCTTGTGTAAAATTTCGTTAGAGATATTCGTTATATAACCAGCAACAGTCAATAAAAAGCATCTTCCAGTACAAGCTCAAATTTCCCGAAAAAAAATATTTAACTGCTTTGGCTCACTCTGATTAAAGCTTTTGACACCTATATGTATTCAAGAGGAGGAACCATCTTTGTCTGATTCCTATCGCGTTGCCATTCTGGGAGCAACGGGTGCGGTGGGTACGGAGTTGCTAGAACTCCTAGAATCCCGTAACTTTCCGGTTGCTGAGTTGAAACTCTTGGCTTCCCCGCGTTCCGCCGGTCGGACTTTGCAATTTTTAGGCGAAGATGTGCCTGTAGAGGCGGTGGGCGATCGCTCGTTTGATAATGTGGATGTAGTGTTGGCTTCTGCCGGTGGCTCTACTTCTAAAGCCTGGGCATCGAAAGCAGTAGACGCTGGGGCGGTGGTGATTGATAACTCCAGCGCCTTTCGCCTCGATCCTAGGGTGCCTCTCGTGGTTCCAGAGGTGAATCCAGAAGCAGCGGCAACTCATCAAGGAATTATTGCCAATCCCAACTGCACGACGATTTTGATGGCAGTGGCGGTTTGGCCTCTGCATCAAGTGCAGCCAGTCAAACGCATTGTTGCTGCTACTTACCAATCGGCAAGCGGTGCGGGTGCCAGGGCAATGGAAGAAGTAAAAACTCACACTTGGGCGATTTTACGGGGAGAAGAGCCAAAACCGGGCATTTTCCCCTACACCTTAGCGTTTAATTTGTTTCTCCATAATTCCCCCATGACCGATCTAGGTTATTGTGAGGAAGAGCTGAAAATGCTTAACGAGACGCGCAAAATTTTCGGTGCGCCCGATCTGCGAGTGACAGCAACCTGCGTGCGGGTTCCCGTACTCCGCGCCCATTCAGAAGCGATTAACCTAGAATTTGAGCAACCCTTCCCGGTAGCAAAGGCAAAGGAAGTGTTAGCGAATGCTCCCGGCGTTAAGTTGGTCGAAAACTGGCAGGCCAATTATTTCCCGATGCCCATTGAAGCCAGCGGTCGGGATGAAGTGTTAGTAGGTCGGATTCGGCAAGATATTTCTCATCCTTGTGGGTTAGAACTGTGGCTGAGTGGAGACCAAATTCGCAAGGGAGCGGCTCTCAATGCCATCCAGATTGCCGAATTATTGGTGGAACGGCATCTACTGCAACCGGCAACCCCAGCTTTTTCTAAATAGTTTTTTACACGATTCACAACAGCAGGGCGCACAACTGTGCGCCCCTAGCAACAAACAACTCATCACGAAACCAATCACGAAAAACAAGGGGGAGTTAAAAGAGTGTGGTAAATTTTGGGCGCGTTCTCACCGCAATGGTGACGCCGTTTAAAGAAGATGGCAGTGTGAATTACGCTGTTGCAGAGCAACTGGCGGCTCATTTGGCTCAAAATGGCAGCGACGCCTTAGTAGTATGCGGCACGACAGGGGAATCTCCGACGCTGACTTGGGATGAGGAATACGAGTTATTTCAGGTAGTGCAGCGGGCGGTAGCTGGCAAGGCGAAGGTAATCGCAGGTACGGGGTCAAATTCAACCAAAGAAGCGATCGCCGCCACCGAAAAAGCCGCTAAACTAGGATTAGATGGATCTTTACAAGTTGTTCCCTACTACAACAAGCCTCCGCAAGAAGGGTTGTATCAGCATTTCCTCCGCGTCGCCCAATCCTGCCCAGACCTGCCCCTGATCCTCTACAACATACCCGGTCGCACCGGACAGAATCTCCAGCCAGAGACCGTGGCTCGTTTAGCAGAGATCCCGAATATTGTGGCAATCAAGGAGGCCAGTGGCAACTTAGACCAAGCGAGTCAAATTCGACGCATAACCCCCACGGACTTTCAGATATACGCTGGGGATGATTCCCTGACGCTACCTTTATTAGCCATTGGGGCTGCTGGAGTCATTAGCGTTGCCAGCCATCTGGTAGGTACTCAGCTCCAACAGATGATCCAAGCCTTTGAAAACGGTCAACCTCAGGTAGCAACCGAGATTCACCTGAAACTTTTTCCCTTATTTAAAGCTTTGTTTTGTACAACCAATCCTATCCCCGTCAAAGCGGCTCTAAAACTGCAAGGTTGGGATGTGGGTGCCACTCGTCCACCCCTGTGCCATCTACCAGAGTCAGATAGGCAAATGGTAGAGGGTGTAATGACTCAGATGGCTTTGATGTAAGGCGACGGTTTTTTTGAAAAACTGAATACGTCCACAAAGGCAAGAGTAAAAAGGCAAAAGGCAAAAAAAGACAAAGTAAGAAGACCAAAGACAGAACCTTCTCTTTTTACTTGGGGCTTTTTACGTGCCAAAGCTGCCCTATCTTATGCAAATTTTCAACGGTTTTGTATTGATTGACATTGATTGACTTAATAGAAGGAAACAAATGACTAAGAACGAATCATCCGCACCCATCCTGAACAAAAACGAATCATCCGCACCCATCCTGAACAAGAACGAATCATCCGCACCCATCCTGAACAAGAACGAATCATCCGCACCCATCCTGAACAAGAACGAATCATCCGCACCCATCCTGAAAGTGATTCCCTTGGGTGGACTGCATGAAATTGGAAAAAATACCTGTGTTTTTGAATACAACGACGAAATTGTTTTATTAGATGCTGGATTGGCTTTCCCCAGCGATTCAATGCACGGCGTCAATATCGTCTTGCCCGATATGACTTATCTGCGAGAAAATCGCCACAAGATTAAGGGCATGATCGTCACCCACGGTCATGAAGACCACATTGGGGGAATCGCATATCACCTCAAACAGTTTGATATTCCAGTCATCTATGGCCCCCGCCTCGCAATGGCTTTGCTAGAAGGCAAGTTAGAAGAAGCAGGCGTTTCCAACCGCACGACACTCAAACGGGTGGGACCCCGCGACATGGTGCGAATTGGCGCTTCCTTCTTCGTCGAATTCATTCGCAACACTCACTCCATCGCTGATAGCTTCACCGTCGCTATCCATACTCCCGCTGGCGTCGTCATCCATACAGGTGACTTTAAGATTGACCACACACCTGTAGATGGCGAGTTTTTTGATTTACAGAGGCTGGCTGAATACGGCGAGAAGGGCGTTTTATGCCTGATTAGCGACTCTACAAACTCGGAAGTACCAGGGTTCACCCCTTCTGAGCGCTCAGTTTATCCCAATCTTGACCGCTTTATCAGTCAGGCAACGGGACGGGTGCTATTGACGACTTTCGCTTCGTCCGTCCACCGGATCAACATGGTTCTGGAAATAGCGCAAAAACACGGACGGGTGGTATCCGTCGTGGGTCGTTCGATGCTGAATGTGATCGCCCAAGCACGCAATTTGGGTTATATCAAGTGTTCGGACAATCTATTCCAACCTTTGCAGTCGATTCATCAGCTGCCCGAAGAGAAGGTGATCATTCTAACTACAGGTTCGCAGGGTGAGCCAATGTCAGCAATGACGCGGATTGCGAACGGCGAACACCGGCAAATTAAAATCCGTAAGGGCGATACGGTGATCTTCTCGGCAAACCCGATTCCGGGAAATACCATTGCAGTGGTAAACACCATTGATAAGCTGATGATGCAGGGTGCTAATGTCATCTATGGTCGTGATAAGGGGATTCACGTTTCCGGTCACGGCTGTCAGGAAGACCAAAAGCTGATGATTGCCCTGACTCGTCCGAAATTCTTCTTGCCAGTTCACGGTGAGCATCGGATGCTGATTCAGCACGCCAAGACTGCCCAGAGCATGAGCATACCCGCTGAAAATATGGTGATTATTGACAATGGGGATGTCGTGGAGGTGTCGGAAGATGGCATCCAGGTGAAAGGTAAAGTTCCGTCTGGCATTGAGCTAGTAGATAATTCTGGCGTGGTGAAAGCTAATGTGCTGAAGGAACGGCAGCAGTTGGCTGAGGATGGAATTGTGACGATTGCAGCGGCGGTGAACTGGGAAGGCAAACTGAGTGCTAAGCCGGAAGTTCACCTGCGCGGTGTAGTGACATCAATGGAACGCGATCGCCTACAGGCAATTGTCCGCGAAACGCTAGAATCACTGTTGAGCGATCGCTGGTCAGAATTCGCCCGCACCTTGGACGATGAACTCCTAGAAGTTGACTGGATAGGACTGCAAACTCTAATGGAGTCTGCCCTCCAGCGATTGATCCGACGCGAATTCCAGGCTTCTCGCCCCTTGCTAGTCTTCTTACTGCAAACTCCCGAAGAGGAACCGCCTGCAAAGGCTGCCGGAAGACGCCGCCGCCGTTCGACTGCGAAGGTCGCATCCTAACCAGGTAGCAGAGGGAGCTTTGGGGACAGAGAATTTAAATCTACATTCTCCCCGTCCCCTGCCAGAATCAATACGGTTCAGTTAATGTTTCAATGCCACACATTTTATTCCTCTTTAACCAGGGGAATAAAAGCAAAAAAGGTTTTTCTAAGCCCCCCTTAATACCATTTGGGTTGTGAGGCTCTACATTAACGATACCCCGATAAATTGGGGGGCTAAGAAGTCTATATGTTGCAAACAAAAAACAAAATGATCTAAGCTCGACTTTATCCATTTTGAAGGGGAGGAAAGGTAGCAAGATCGCGAAAGAGTGGTTGAATTTATGCTGATGAACTTGCTACCGAAAGAATTTCTGCCCTTAATCCTAACGTTCGCGCCGCTGTTTTCCAAGCCTGTATGGCAGTCGGCAGTCGTGCTGCTAGTGGGGGCAATTGTGGCACCGGGCAAACGCACAGTCAGTGCGATTTTACAGGTAATGGGGTTGCACAATGAACCCCACTTTCAAAACTATCATCGCGCTCTCAGCCGAGCCATCTGGTCAAGTCGTCAGGCGAGTCGGTTGCTGTTGCAACAGGTGGTCAAAGTCTTTCCTCCTAGCGGGGTGTTAGTGATGGGCATTGATGACACCATCGAGCGGCGGTGGGGCAAACGCATTGCAGCACGAGGTATCTACCGAGATCCAGTGCGTTCAAGTGATAGCCAATAAGTCAAAACCAGTGGGTTGCGCTGGCTGAGTTTGATGTTGCTGGTTCAGATTCCTTGGGCACAACGGATCTGGGCACTCCCGTTCTTTACCGTTTTGGCACCGTCTGTTCGCGCAGCGTCTTTGCAGGAGAAATGCTATCACCAAACTCGCAAGCAGCAACATAAAACGCTGCTCGACTGGGCACGAGACTTGTTATGCTACGCTGCCTGAATTGGATAAAGTCGAGCTAAGAGGATGACTGATGGCTAATGACTACTAATTCTTCACCTACTGCAACTTGATGTACTTTTCCACATCTTCAATCTGGGGATCTGGGAACTGAGTTAGCACTTGCCACAAAACCGTGTAACTGCCATCAGCGCGGCGGCTGACGGGACGGAAGGCGACAAGGACATCGCTGCTGGGCGTTTCTAGAATTTGGTCAAGATAGCGGCGTTGTCCCCTAGAAACGGTTCCTCCCGTCAGCACCACTTCCGGCACCTGAAATTGGACTAATCGCATTAAGTAGGTGTGGTTCAGCATTGCTGGTGCATTTGGCGAGAGGCGGTCGATCGATGATGCGATCGCTCTTGTCTGTTGCACTGGTTCGCTGAAAGCCACCTCACCCAGCTTGCCCGTGATAAAGCGCTGTCGATCTACCTGGATGGATGCCAATTGATTCGGGGGACGATAATTGAGGAAAAACTGGCGTGTTTGCGGCGATAAGGCGCGGGCTTTCTTCAAGGTGGGGTCGAGGTTTTCTAAGGGTACTTCTCCCAAATCCACCATGAAGCCATAATCCAGCCCTTGCTGGGCAATCTCAAAGTTACTCCCTTCCAGCCGAACGGCAAAGCGCGGGGTAAATTCATCCCCAGGAGCAATTCGCACCGATGAGGGAGTGGGTTCCTCATTGTTACCGCCACCAACCCCACGCAGCAAGGGTGGAAATGGGAAACGCTCTGCTACGCTGGGTGAGAGTCGGTTTCCTAGCGGATTCAGTTGTTGACGGTAAGCCGCAGATGGTAAAACGCGGGCAATGCCAGTGTTGGGCTGAGAAAGAAACTCGGTATACAGACTTGGCTCTTGCCGATACAGGGCGTAGGTGTTGCGTTCGTTTAATTGATACGTTTCGGCGATATCAGTAAAACGGGTGGATGGGGGAAATGCTGCCACGGCTTGCCCCAAGAACTTTTTGGCAGTTTGTAGGGTTGTCGTTGCTTGTAACGGGGGCGCGATCGCTGGCTGAATTGGAGGCTGATAGCCCGAAATCGGCGTCTTTGCCGCTACGCCAACGACTGGCGGTTCGGGGGCGGGGAATTTGGGCACTGGAACGGACAACCTCTGGGGAGGTACGGTTAAAATCGACGGTTCACCGATTGCCAGCGGATTCGGTCTGGTGGGAGCGAGAATTGACTGTCGTCTTTCTAGCACCGGACGCAGCGGCAATAATTGCTGAGTCGAAGCATAGAGGGCACAGTATACCTGCGCCTCTTGCAACGTTAAATTAGAGCCTGCTGGGGTAACGCCGTTCGTGCGGGTACACAGCAGGGCAGGATTAGGATATTGGCTCTTGAGAAAGCGGTCTACTTCTCCCTGGTGGAGGAGGATCTGCCCCTCCGCTGCGAAAGGACGGTAGGGATCGGGAGAGGCGATCGCTCTTTCTATCCGATTAACTAAATTGATTTGATTCTGCACCAGTCGCTGGGCTTGGGGCCAGAAACTTTGAGCCGAAGTTGACCTCAAAGGGCTTTGGCGACTTACATCCAGCATTTGGGACTCTGTGGCAGCGATCGCCCGTCCGGACGCCAAACTTAGTAGGGAAGACACAAAAATTAATAATAAGTACCGCATCTGCAACTCCTCAATCTGACAACTTGATGACAACAACCCAGTAGACCTTATTTATATTTCCCTGTTTTGACCCGAAAATTAAAGTCCTCTGTTTTTAATAAACTCATTGAATAACAGAAAATGTTTTTACTATCTATCACTTCTTGAACTTCCTACCTAACAGTCTACAGAACTCTACTTATTTGTTTTCTTTTTACTGGTCTTGTTTAAATATGTGTTTTTTTATTAAGAAAATAAGTTGTTTTAATCAGCTTCTTAATTTGCTTGCTAATTGAAAAATCTCAAAAAATTGTTGTAAAGGAGCGGACGGTCAAGGTTAAACTCCCGCAACAAGTAACGATCTAATTCTTAAGGAAGATAGACAGTTCCAAAAAACCAGAAACCTAGGGATTGAAGTTATATCTGAAGATTGATGGCTTTAGTCAAGAAAAAAGTAAAAATTGAACTGTTACGAAGAGACTAATTCGGCTCTGTAGTAACACAATTTGGTTAGGTTCAGTGGCAATCGGAGAAAACACTGATGTTAGGACAACATAAGCGTGCTGTTGGCGTATTTTCAAATTACCAAGACGCCGAAGTAGCACTGACCGAGCTAAAAAATTCTGGTTTTTCGATGGACAATGTGTCCGTAGTAGCCCGAGACGCGGACAAAGGGGACGACATTGCTGGTGCTGATGTAAGCGATCGCGTTGGCAACAAAGCCGACGAAGGTGCGAAAACGGGTGCCGTCACCGGAGGTGCTTTGGGCGGTCTAACAGGCTTGCTAGTCGGTCTGGGAGCCTTGGCAATTCCAGGACTTGGTCCTGTCATGCTAGCGGGAGCAGCAGGCACAGCCATCGCTACAACCCTTTCTGGCGGTGCCATTGGTGCAGCCGCAGGAAGTCTGTTGGGTGCATTAATTGGTTTAGGAATTCCTGAAGAACGAGCCAGACGCTATAACGACCGAGTATCCCGTGGGGATTATTTAGTCATGGTAGATGGCAACGACGACGATATCCGTCGTGCCGAAGCGATTCTCAGTCATCGGGGAATTGAAGATTGGGGTATCTATGATGCTCCTGCTACTAATACAACTCGCACTACTGATATGGCCGAGCCGAGTGGCACATATCAAACTCCAGTAGTTGATCCGACTCCACGCACGGATAGCCCGGTTCAAATCATCGACCGCCGGGAACAGACTCTTTAGGCTGAATGTGAACGATTGAACGGGGTGGGAGGTAAAATACTTCCACCTCTTATCTGCTCGAAGTGAGGAATTGAAAAAATGAACAAGGTTTTAACATTACTGTTTAGCGGCGTATTGTTGGTGAGTGTTGCAGCTTGCGACAACAATGAGAAAACGTCCGCTGGAGCGGATTCTGACGCGAGTCAGACTTCTTCGCCTGCTGCAAACGGAGCCGCCAGTCCAAATGCCAGCGCCCCAGCATCGCCCTCGACTGATGATTCAGCAAAACCCGATCAAGGCGCGAAAAACGATGCATCGAGTGATGTCCGCAAAAGACAGCTAGAATCAGATATTCGGGCACGCGAACAACGCAATGAGGTGGCTGGCGACCCCCTAAAAAGAGCTGATAGCGACTTGGAAAGCGAAGTTCGCAACAAGTTAGAAGCGAACTTGCCCAGTAGCAAATTAGAAATTGACGCTAAAGACGGAGCTGTAACAGTTGTAGGAACCGTAGCCAATGCAGATCAAGTGGGCAAAATAGAACCACTGGCGAAGCAAATTAAGGGTGTTAAGACGGTAACTGTTCAAGCGAAAGTTGCACCAACAGTTAAAAATTAACTGCGATGACTTTGTAACTGTAATTTGATTTCGCTTGTGGCAAAACCACGAACAGATTGGTAAAGAGTTAGGGAGGAAAGGGTAATGGTGCTTACTCAGCCAAAACGCGCTTTTGGCGTGTTTTCAAACTTGCAAGATGCAGAAGGCGCAATTGAGGAATTAAGAGCAGCTGGCTTTCCCATGAATCAGGTTTCTGCGATCGGCAAAGAGTCTGAGCCAGTATCCCCGCCATCGGCTTCTAAAGCCCAAGAAGGAACAACCATTGGCGCGATCGCGGGCGGTGCAGCCGGAGGCGTCTTAGGTTTGGCGCTGGGACTGGGCACCATTGCCGCCATTCCCGTTTTAGGGCCAATTAGCATTATTGGGATGGCAGCAACGGCTTTAGCTACTACCTTAACCAGCGGTGTGATTGGTGCAACCGCAGGCGGCTTATTGGGTTCATTGACTGGCTATGGGATTCCTGAAGAGCAAGCCGCAGTTTACAGCGATCGCATTCATCATGGCGACTATTTCTTGATCGTCGAAGGCACAGAGGCAGAGGTGCGTCAAGCCGAAGCAATTCTCAACCGCTGGAACGTCCAAGAATTGAGAATTTACGACGCCAAGACACCGACAGGGCCACCCATCACTGAAAGGTCTCTTTAATTTAAATATTCTCGTCTAGATGACAACAGGTGCATCTAACTATAAAAACCCGTTTTCGGAGCGAAAACGGGTTTTTATGCTTTGTATATTTATCGATCGCCATTACCTTTCCGGCTCCTCTTTTCCTGCCTCCAGTGGCAAGGTGAGGCTAAATAATTGCACAATGGAAGCAGTTTATCAATGTTGCTGCAAGACAAATGCCGACCTTACTGGCTGATGCCAAAAACTTGCTCGCCGACTTAGTCGCTCGTTACTCACCCCACGTCGATTATTTAGCAATTCGGATAGAAGAAGCCGAAGGAACTGATATCTTTTTGCGCGGCGATCGGGTCGAAACCCTCACTGAAGGCATCTCCATTGGTGGACAAGTCCGGGCTTGTTACAAAGGAGGCTGGGGCTTCGCCAGCTTTAATCAGCTTTCCACCTTAGCAGAACGGATTGAAGAAGCGATCGCTGCCGCTCGAATTATTGGCGATGAAGAAACCCTGCTGGCTCCGATAGACCCCGTGCAGGCGATTTGTAAACTTCCCCTAGAAGGCAGCGATCCGCGAGAGATATCGCTGGCAACCAAGAAACAATTGTGCGATCGCTACACCGAAATCCTCAAGAGCGCCAGCTCTTCAATCACCACCACCTCCGTGCGCTACAGCGACAGCTCCCAGCGAGTCATCCTCGCCACCTCAGACGGAACGCTGATTGAGCAGTCTTGGGTGGATATGGAAATGCGCTTTGCCGCCACCGCTCGAAATGGCGAAACCGTGCAAACAGGACGAGAAACGACCGGCTCCCGCAAAGCCTACGAAGACTTAACAAATTTGGACGAGCAGGTTCGTAGTGCCGCTCTCCGTGCCGTGAACGCCCTCTCTCTGCCTCCGGTAAAAGGCAATACCTACACTGTCGTCATCGATCCCATTCTCAGCGGTTTATTTGTCCACGAAGCTTTTGGGCACCTTTCAGAAGCAGATATGGCTTATGAAAACCCCGATATTCTGGAAGTGATGACCCTGGGACGCCGATTTGGGCCAAAAGAACTGCAAATCTTTGACGGTGCCGCTCCCGCCGGTCATCGCGGCAGCTACTTATACGACGATGAAGGGACACCTGCTACCACCACTCAGCTAATTAAGGATGGCATCTTAGTCGGACGCCTCCACTCTCGCGAAACTGCCGGAAAGCTCTCGGAAGCCCCCACCGGCAATGCCCGTTGTCTGAATTACCACTATTCCCCCCTCGTCCGCATGACGAATACTTGGATTGAGCGGGGCAAAACGCCCGTGCAGGATTTATTTAAAGGGATCAAAGAAGGCGTCTACGCTCGTAACTGGCTGGGTGGCATGACGAATGGAGAAATGTTTACTTTCTCCGCCGCTGAAGCTTGGATGATCCGCGACGGCAAGATTGCCGAACCCGTTCGGGATGTGACGCTTTCAGGGAATGTTTTCAGTACCTTGGCGGATATTGAAGCGATTGGGGATGATTTTTACTGGGATGAATCCGGCGGCTGCGGTAAGGGAGGTCAAAATGGCTTGCCAGTAGGCTGTGGCGGGCCAAGTCTCCGCATTCGCAATGTTATTGTGGGAGGCGATGCAGAGTAATTAAAAATTAAAAATTAAAAATGGGGAGTTGTTAGTGTCATTAGTTTTTCGTCGCCTATATTTTGACTTCTCCCCCATTCCTGGAAGGGAAGAAGGTTGGGGGTTAGGTCATTCCCATCAAGAAAACTTCGTGACACTGACGGGATTTGGCAATTTTTAATTTTTAATTTTTAATTGATTATCTACCTGTTTGAGCAAAGCTTCTAGGGTGGAGGAGTTATCTAAAATTACATCAGCGCGATCGCATTTCTCCTGAATGGGCATTTGGCTAGTAATCCTGGCTTGCGCTTGTTCTAAAGTTAAGCGATCGCGCTTGATTAATCTCTGAAGTTGATGTTGTTCGGAACAGTATACGACCCAAATTTCCGTACACAGAGCCGTCATCCCCGCTTCAAACAGCAAAGGCACCACCAAAACCACAGTCGGATGCGAGTTGAGTTCTGGCATTTTTTCAATCAAGCGATCGCGCACATCAGGATGAATCTGTTGCTCTAGCCAACGCCGCTCTTCGGGCGAATTAAACACAATATTGCCAAGCTTTCGGCGGTCTAGCGTCCCATCCGGTAGCAGCATATCTGCTCCATAGCGCTCAACAATTTCGCTGAGAATGGGCGAACCCACTTTCACAGCTTCTCTAGCATAAATATCCGCATCCAAAACCGGCAAATTGTAGTGACTGGCAAGATAATTTGAGACAGTCGTTTTGCCAGTTCCAATGCCTCCAGTCAGACCAATAACGCGCATCATGAATTAACTGGCAACGAAATATCTAAGCCGCGCTCTTGCAAAAGTTGCAGCGCCCTGAGGGCGTCAAACTGAGGCAAGCTATAGTCAGCCAGAATCAACTCGATACCGGGATGCAGTTGGGCGAGGTAATCGGCTTCTGTCTCTACACGCTGCCAGTCGGGTTTAAAGCCAGCCAAACTTAGTGCGTGCAAAGTTAATTCAGCATCAGCCAGGGAATCCTCAAGCAGTAAAATCTGGAGCAGAGCGGACATGATGACCTTCTTGTAAGCAGGGGGAATTGAGCCGTGGGTGGGGTTACACCACTGTGCGCTTTTATAGAGCGTGTACTCTGAATTATTACGTGTTCAGTGTAAATTCAATGGCGATGTTTCTATCTTTTATAGCTTTTATCCTTAAGAATGCTGGCTGCTAGCGGCTTGGGGTCTGGTTCAACAGCAGCCAGTACAACCCTAATTGCTGCACAGTTTCGGTGAACTGTTCAAAGTTCACCGGCTTAACGATATAACTGTTGACCCCCAAACGGTAACTCTCTAAGATGTCGCGTTCTTCGTTCGACGAGGTGAGAATTACTACTGGAATCATCCGAGTTTGGGGGTCGGATTTGAGGCGCTGCAATACTTCCAACCCGTCTACTCTGGGTAGTTTGAGATCGAGGAAAATGACTTTGGGGTGGTTTTCAGGGTAGCGATCGCGATAGGCACCTGTCCGGAAAATGTAGTCTAGGGCTTCAGCACCGTCGCGGGCAACTTGGATGCGATCGCTAAGGTTGTACTTTCGCAAAGCATAAAGTGCCAATTCCAGGTCGTTGGGATTGTCTTCGACCAGCAAACATTCTGCTGAGCGCTCACTCATGAGTATTGCCCCCTGTTAGGGTAAAGTAAAATGTTGTGCCTTGGTTGACGACTGACTCAGCCCAAATCCGTCCGCCGTGGCGATGGATGATGCGCTGCACGATTGCTAGTCCCACTCCGGTTCCTTCATAATCTTCAGCACGATGCAGCCGTTGGAAGACGCCAAAGAGTTTATGGGCGTATCGCATATCAAAGCCTGCGCCGTTGTCTTTGACGAAATAAACGACATTCGTTAAAGAGCGATCGGTCTCTAGTTCTGGGTCATTCGTTAATGACTGATGACTCCAGCCAATTTCAATCTGGGCGACTTCCCGACCGCGCGTGAATTTTAGGGCGTTTGTCAGCAAGTTGACAACTACCTGCTTGAGTAAAGCGGGATCGCCTTCGCAGGTAGGTAAATTGCCGATAATCATTTCAAATTGCCGATTTTGCTGTTCGTGCCATAAGTCTCTTAGCACTTGGCGTACCAAGTCAGCGATCGCTACGGTTTGTTTCCTCAGTGGCTGGCGCGAAAGGCGCGAAAATGCAAGTAAGTCATCAATCAGTTGACCCATTTGCTGGGCGTTGTTTTGCACCAGTTGCTGATAGCGTTGGGCTTCCGGATCGAGTTGTTCTCTATATTCTTCCAGCAAAATCCGCGAAAATCCGTTGATGGCACGCAAAGGCGATCGCAAGTCGTGAGAGATGGAATAGCAGAAGGCTTCTAACTCTTGATTGGCGGCTTCCAGTTGCGCGGTTCGTTTGATGACTCGTTGTTCAAGTTGGCCGTTCAACTGGCGAATCGCTTCCTCTGCCTGTACTTTTTCGGTGATGTCGGTGCAGGTGCCTATCCACTCTCGCACGTCACCGTCTTTTGATAATACAGGAACACCACGGACATTGAAGTAGCGATAAATACTATCAGCACGCCGCAGGCGAAACTCAGTGTCATAGACGTTTTTCGATTGGATAGCGTCAGACCACTGCTGAGCAATGCGATCGCGATCGTCTGGATGGATGGCATCTAGCCAGCGCCAGCCTAGTATTTCTGCCTCGCTTTGACCCGTATAGACTCTCCAATCCGGCTGATTGGTCACAACCTCTCCTTGGGCGTTGCAAGTCCAAACCATCTGTGACGTAGCGCGTGCCAAAGAACGATATCGCTCCTCACTCTGCCGCAACGCCTCTTCAGCCGCTTTACGCTCGGTGATGTTGCTGACCAAGGCAATAAATCCTTTGACTTCACCGTGTTCCCCAAAATGTGGCAGGTAAGTGGCATTGACCCAACGCGTCCCTCCATATTCATAGGGCACAGCGCTTTCGTAGGTTACTTCCTGCCCTGACAATGCTGCCTCGACATACTGCTGAATTGCCTGATAAGCCGACTCACCTAAAACTTTTCTAATGTGCTGTCCGGTGACTTCCGCCTGAGATTTGCCGAACCATTGTTCGTAAGCCCGATTATTAAAGTGATAGCACTGATCCGAATTGATATAGGCAATCAGCACCGGCAAAGCATCTGCAATCAGGCGCAGTTGCTCTTCACTATGTTGCAATGCTTCCTCTGCTTGCTGGCGTTCCAGAGCAATCCCGGCGATTTGGGTGGCAATCGTGGTCAGATGTAACTCATCCTGATTCGGTTGCCTCGCTTCGGGGTGATACATCACAAAAATGCCCAATACCTTACCATTGCTGGAAAAGATAGGCGTAGACCAACAGCTTCGCAGTTTGTGGCTTAATGTCAAATCCCCGAAATCCGCCCAAAGGCGATCGCTGTCAATATCTGAAACAATGACGGGTTTACCGAAAAACGCCGCCTTGCTACAACAACCAAATTCAGCGCCAATGGCGATGCCATCGATCGCCTGATTGTAGCTTTCTGGAAGGCTGGGAGCGGCTCCATGCCGCAACTTGTTCTCTTTTTCGTCAACTAGCAGAATCGCACAAAAGCTTTCACCTGATTGTTTCTCGATAAACCGAACCAAAACATCCAGAACATCGACCAGTGCTGCGCCAGTGGCAATCATTTCCAGTACCTGTTTTTGTCCGGCGATGAGCGTCTCAGCTTGCTTGCGTAGCGTAGCGTGCCGCAGGCTTTCGCTAATGTCTGTCATTGAGCCGATTATCCGCACTGGATTCCCCCGATCGTCATAGGCGACCAATCCCCGGTCAATTACCAAAGCATAAGAGTTGTCGGCGCGACGGTAGCGATATTCATCCGACCAGATTTGTCTTCCACTGTCGATCGCAGCGTGAATCCCAGAGACAACCCGCTCTCTGTCTTCTGGGTGTATATTTTCGCACCACCAATTGGCATCAAAACCGACTTCAGTTGCTGAGTAGCCGAAGAGTTTTTCGATGGATTCGTTCCACTCTACCCGGTTTGTCAGCAAATCCCAGTCCCAGATTGCATCGTTGCTGGCTTTGGCGACGAGGCGGTAACGGGTTTCGCTCTCCCGCAGCGCCTCAAGAGATTGTTTGCGATCGCCCTCAGAACGTTCTAGCGACGCCGCCATCGTGTCAAAGGCACCAGCCAATTGGCTGACTCCAAAACCGTGATTAACGCCAGTACGAACGCTCAAATCGCCTTCTGAGAGCCGCTGCATTGGCTTCAGGAGCGCCTTCACCCGACGCAAAATAAACACGTCGCTACCCACCCAAGTGGCAGCGATCGCTAACACGGCGACCAACCCCATGCCTGCTAAGTTGCGGTGCAACTGCCTGTCAGCAGCAGCAAAGGCGACGGTTTTGGGGATGCCCACCGACACGTAGATGTTGCAGACGCGATCGCCCTTGTCTCTACAAGCGCCCTCCAGCGGCGCGATCGCATACAATCGCGCGACACCATCCACGCCAGCAGCCTCCACCGTGCCTGCCCTTTTTTGCCTCAGCATGGTTTTAACCAGAGGTGTCTCCGGCGCGGCTTGCCCCACCCAGGTTTCGGGGTTGGGGTAGCGAGCTAAAATTATCCCTTTGCTGTCAATAACCGCGAACGTCGAGCCTGGTGGTAGCTGGGCAACGTTCGCGCGTTGACTGAACGATGTCAAATCTAGGGCGGCAAAAACGACCGCTTTTACCTTGCCTTCGTCTAGGACGGGATAGCTGAAAAAAATCGCCGGTTTGCCCGCGATGCGACCAATTTGATAGTCTCCCGCCCAGAAGTCGCGCTCTTTGACAGCATCCCGAACCCACGAATCGTTGACTAAGTTCAGGGGCGCTTTTAGGGGGACGGCGCTGCAAAATAGATCGCCCTGAGATGTAACGGCTCCTAGGTTGACATAAACTGGGTATTCTTGCCGCAAATTTGCTAAAAACGCGCTACACGCTGCTGCGTTAGTTGGGCGCATTTGCGGGAGTTGCGCCAGCACGACGAGTAGCTGACGAGTGCTGTCAATCAAGCGCGCTTGATTGGCGGTAGCCAGCCTAGTCATCTGTAGCGCATCTGCCTGAATGTGAGTTGTTTGGTGTCGGCGTTCCTGGAAGTTTGTGTACATCAGCGCAAACGCCGGGACGACAGCCAGCAGCACCAGGCAGGTGAGGCGCATTCGCAGCGAAACTGCGTATGCTTTGGCTTTTCGCAAACCCTGTCCAACAGAGTTCGATGATTTTGATTGCGATCGCTTACGCCAGCCCATTCTTTAACAATTTCCTTTTATGCAGGAGTAAGGCTGTACCCCGTTGAATTGCTGCCGCTTCGCTAACGGCTTTTTAAAGCTTGGGGTTAAATGAAACATAATATAGCAATCCTATTTTAGTTGTGAGCCAGCCCTTCATATCCCCGACAACTCTTACGAAGTCGGGGATCTCGCTTTCACGATTTTTACAAACCTTGAAATGCACTCTTTCCCCATTCAATCCTTAGTCTTATTCTCTGGTAAGCCAAATAGCACAAACCTGCGAATCAGGGGTTCTTTACTATGGCGTTGCCGCAATAAGATAACTTTTACTAATAGCTTCCAGGCAGTAAAGGAAAATATAGCGGGAAATGCCATTTGAGACGCGATCGCTAATTTTCCTTGCCGAACCGCTAAAAACGCTGCACGCAGTTTGAAATAAGCTCGCCAGTTTTGAAGGTTGGAAATAGTAGCTTGGTGCTTTTCACTAACTAAAGCATAGGTTTTTTCCATAACTAAAATGTTTTTATCTAGTAAATTATTTTTAACAGGGTTTTTTTTGCTAAACGGTTGAGGGAAAGTAGCTGTCCCGAAAAGCTTCCAGGCAATTAGCAGCGAAACAGCATTTAAAGCGATTTTGATAGCGCTAAAAATTTTTCCTTGCCTAAAAGCAATCCGGCTACAGCGGAATTTTAGAGAAATGCGTAATTCTTGAAGACGTGCTGTTTTAAAACGAGCCTTTTGAGCAATAGAATTATGAATAGATTCAGAGTAAGGAATCGATTCAGACAGCAAACCATTGGGAGCTACTTGCTTTTGATGCGAGAATGGTTGCTGAGGATGCGATAGATGGTTAATTGCTAAAAACTTCCAGGCAATCGGTGAAAAAACTGATGGAAATGCCATCTTGATGGCACTCAAAATTCTTCCTTGCTTGAGAGCCACCAGACTCCAATGCAGTTTAAGATAAGCTTGGATATTCTTAATTGGAGGAGTTTCAAGGCGGTGAGTTTCACTCACCAAAGCATAGATTTTCTCCTTGATCAAAATATTAGTATCCAGCCTAGTTTTTAGAGGAAATTTTTGATTGTAAGCTCCAGGCCAAATTGTGCGATAAGCAAGGCACTGATTTACAAAAACAGCATCTCCAAACTGGGCAATTTTAATCCAGGAATCAATATCATCAAAGTTCGCATCTAAGCGAGAATCCCAACCGCCGGATTTCAGAAAAGCCCAACGAGCGAAGACAACTTGAATGGGAGTGCCAAAAGGGATAAGTTCTAGTAGCATCCCAAAATGAAGGTCTTCTTGGGGAATATAGAAAGCTTTGCCGGGGCCAATTTGTCTGGTTCTGTAGAGTTCGACCTCGTTGACATCAACCTGCGCCGCTAGACAAGAGGCGATGACAGCGTTTGGACACAGCGCGATCGCCCGATTCATTTCCTCTAGAAAATTTGGTGCTAAATAGTCATCATCATCAACCGGCTTAATCCACTCGCCTTTGGCAAGCTGCACTCCAGTATTCATCGTCGCTGAGTGACCGAGGTTAACCTGATTGCGGTGATAAACTAGGCGTTCGTCACCTTTGGCACGAAGCGATGCTACTAGACAGCTGACATAGGCTTCGGTGCCATCAGAAGAGCAGTCATCAGCAACAATGACTTCACAAGGCAGTGTTTGGGCAAGAGAGGTGTCAATTGCCCGTTTTAGCAAGGAAAGGCGGTTATAAGTCGTAATAACGATGCTGAATTTCATCCCAGCTCCGCTTGGGATACCTCTGCCAAACTTATCCTGTCTCGGCACATAAAGAGAAGGTGGAGATTACTAAGTTTGCAAAGCTTTATACTACAACGCTCAGTCAATTTTAGGTTTTAGAGCATCCCGTGAAATTGCAATACACGCCCACACCCTTCAGAGTGTGGGCGCATGCATTGAGATGCTCCCTTTTGGATTTTCAAGCGATGTTGGTAGGCGATCGCTTGAAAATCCAAAATTGACTGACTGAGAGCTAGTTGCTGGGCGCAAAGCAGTGGGACGTAAAGTTGCCATGCAACCCGTAAGGGATATGATGCTTCAAGTGTAATCGCGCCACCGGACCTCGATCGACGTGCGCGGCATCTAAAATTACCACATCAGAGCGGTGGTGAGCAGAGTCATAAACTAACGTCAGCACCCAACCCTCATGTTCACACGTACCACCCGGACGCGGCACAAAGATCGGTTCGCTGACATAGCCTTCAGGTGCCGCACTCCAGAGTTGGCGACGATCTGTCTTTAAATCTATCTTGAGGATAGCTTGGAGAGGCGCATTGCCTTGGGCAGCATGAGCTGCACCCAGATACAGATACTGATAAGGGCGTCCCACTTGTTCGGGATGAACGAAGGGAAACTCGCAACAACGACTTTCTAACAGCCTACGCCGTACCGTTTTATTCTTTAAGTCCAACTGGAACCGCCACATTTTTCCGGGGGATAGCGCCTGAAAGTCCACCTCCCGATAGTCCGATTCCGGCTCAACCTCTGGAAAAGACTCATAGCAAATTGAGTCAATACAAATTTCGTCGCCTTGCTCAAAGGCATTGGCATGGTGGAAGACAAAACCCGACTGAGTTTCAAAAATCTGCATTTTTTCCCCTGGTTGGGGGTTGCGGGGAATCACTACAATCCGGGTGAGTTGCTGCGGCTGGAACTTGACACACTCACCAGCACCGCGAAATCCCAACAGGAAAGGCACAGGGTTGAAGGAGACGGGATTTTGGAAGAAGATACAGTAATTAGGCGTAATAGCAAAATCGTGGATGAAGGCGAAGCCAGGAACGCTGTGAGAGTTACGCTGCACAACTTTGCCAGCCAAGTCTAATTCATAGATAATGATAGTGCTGGAAAGACCCGGTTTAATTGCAAAGTTCACCAGGCAAGGGGCACCACCGAAGCGATCGCATCTAGGGTCAATTCGAGGATGGGCGGCAAAGGCGTCACCATTTTGCAAAACGCCGTCCAAATATTCTTTCCCCAGCGTTTCCAAGGTGTTGGGGTCTAAGCGGTGAGGTTCGGCAGCTTCCCAAAGCGCCAAGAGTTTGCCACCCCAGTAAATGACGTTGGTGTTGGCAATATTTTTCAGTTTCACATCAAAGGCATTGGCTAGCCAACCACCGGGCTTCTGGGTGCCAAAGACGCCGCGATAGAGAATTTTACCGACTTGCTGTTCTTCCACATAGCCCTGTGTGCGGACATAGCGATTGCGAAAGTGGGCGCGACCCTCTGAAAAGGCGATCCTGGCAATCATGCCATCCCCATCAAACGGGTGGTGGATGCGCTGACCATTGACATCTAGCAACCCAGGGCCATTCCGAAACAGTGTCCCTTCTAGTTCTGCGGGAATCTCCCCTTCAATGTCATCAATCCAATAATCCAATTCTTGCGGCAACGATTCATAGCCTTTTTGCCACTTTTTGATGTGGTAGGGAAGTCGATCGGGCACCTCTGTGGGCACCGGAAAGCGCTCTGGTGTTGGTAAATTCTGCATATTAAGATATTCGGCAAGTTGGAAAAATTCTTGACGTGATAGTGAACTAGGACAGAAGTGTTAGCGTCGCAGCACGTTAAGTAGGCGGGATTGATTATTTGTAGTAGTGGTTAGCGCGTAACCCATGCAGGTGTTGGGTTTCAAGAGCGTTTTCCATTCCCTACGAAAATCTTCAATTTAATTGCATCCGCCTACTTAGTGCAGCCTTCTGATTCTCGTTCTCAGTCTGAAACTGGAAGAAGAATCGGCACTGCCTACTCTTCATCCTTCCTCTTTTACTCAGCGGATTCTTCTACTGTGGGGATGAGTTCAGGAAGAAAGTCAGGGACAAAAGACCGTTCCCGATGCTGGACGGGGGTTGACTGTATATGCATGGCTGATGACGGTTGCAGGCTTGGCATCTCGCCATCTGGCTCTATTTCCGGTTTGCCTGCGGGTAGCCAACCGACGAGTGGCAGTGGCAGGAGGGTTGATAGATTTGCAATTACTACCAGCTGCCAGAGATGCTCAAAATTCCTTTCGGTGATGCCCAGCCAATAGGTGAGGACGGCTCCCAGTTCGTGGGACAATAATCCTGCCATATTTGTGACCGACATCAGCAGCGCAAACAAGGTCGCTTCTACGCCAGCCGGACATAGCCGCGCCGCGAGTACCAACAATGGCATATAGGCAATCTGTCCCATGACTGTCAGAATTAGGCTGTCTCCCAGGCTGAACCAGCGATCGTCGATGCCTAAAGAGCGGTTGGCATGAGTCACCAGCAGCAGCGTGGTCATTCCGAGTGCCGCTGAGATGACCGTTGTCCAGGTGAAAATGGTGCGAAAGGGGACGGCTTTGAGAAACCGCTGGAAAATTGCAATTCCCACCAGGGAGGCGATACTGGTGACTAGGCGTACTCGTCCCAGAAATTCTGGCTCAAATCCCAGTTCGTTGGTGGTGAAGTAGAAAAAGGCGCTATCTGCTGTCGGTGTGGCTTGCAAGAGAAAAAGAAAGACGGTTGGTAGCCAGATCGATTTTTGGCTAAGGGCTTTTCTCAGTTGTTTGATCTGGTTAGCGACGGTGGAGGCTTGCACGCGATCGCTAATTGGCTCTTCTGCGATTAACCAAGCAACTGCTGACACAATTAAGGGAAAACCAGCGGTAATGGCAAAAATGGTATGGCTGCCGAAGTTTTGCAACAGGGAACCGCTAAAATACGCAGTGACTAAGCCTCCCAGCGATGAGGCACCCCAGGTGAGGGATTGCAGGGAACCGGCATCACTCTGAGACTCTACCCTGGCTCGTTCTACCACCAGGGAGTCTACAATTACATCACTGACAGCCACCGAGAGGGACGAAAGCGCGATCGCTACTGTCGCCGCCCAAGCTGTATGCACAACCGTTGCCAGACTAACCCAGGAAATCGCTCCCAATAGTCCGGATAAAATAAGATAAGGACGCCGTCGGTAGCCAAACAACGGTAGACCATCCGACAGAAACCCAAACAACGGCTTTACCACCCAAGGTATGGCAGCAATGCCCATCAAAGCCGAAACTTGAGCCGGACTTAGCGAAAGTTCATCTTTCAGAAAAAAGCTGACTGCTAGACGCGCTAAACCCAAGATTCCCTGCACCAAATAGACCGTTAGAATGGCGCATAACTCAGGAGTCGGCTCATGACCAAAGAACACCTTTTTGAGCGCGGAGTTCTTGATTTCGGACATACCAGAGGGGGAAAACTGCATTGATAACTTTTTTTAAGAAATATCAACATTTACCCTATGATAACCTCCCAGTTTGGATGTGTTGTCAATTCAAAGCCGGGATAGTCAGTGGTTGGTAGTCCTTAATCCCGTCCTCTCCAGAGAGTACAGATTAGACAGGACAGGAACTTCAGGGGCTTCAGGGGAGAATGTGAGGACAACCGCATTCGGTAATCTTGTGGTGGGAAAGAAGTCGTCCATAAATAGTGGCTTGTATAGGGTTGGCGATATTTGTGAGTCGTCCCATCTCGATTAAATTCATCCCTAGAAATCAGCGATTTTTTCTTTTTAACTGACTCCTGACCGTTCGCGCAAAATGAGGGGTGTAGCCCATCATTCCCCAAATGCCATAATGTGGTAATGCCAAATCAGCAGCCAGTAAATTTACCAGTTTTCGATTCCCGAAATTAGCCCTAAAGCTACAGTAGAAAATGCTATGGCTCTGTCTTTGCCTCTGTTTCTCCCCATGTTAGCTGCGAATTAGGCTAGGGCGACGATGAAAGGCTTTTTTGAATCCCAGACATCCGCGCTATTTAATCTAAGCGATCGCCTCAAGATTGCGTTGTCGGACTTCACAGGTGTGCGAGTGGTAGCGATCGCCAGTCTTGTTGTGAGCGGGTTCGTCATGGGAGTGCGTCATCTGGGTGGTCTACAAGCTCTAGAACTCGTCGCTTTAGACCAACTGGTACGGTTACATTCCGATCCAGGCCCCGATCCCCGGCTGCTGGTTGTAGGCATTACAGAAGGCGACATTCGCACTCAGAAGCAATGGCCTTTATCTGACCGGACAATGGCGCAGCTATTGGCAAAGTTGCAATCATTTCAGCCCCAAGTTATTGGCTTAGATATGCATCGGGACATCCCGCAACAGCCAGGAAATGCCGAACTTAAGGCGCAACTCCGGGAAAAAAACATCGTTGCGATTCAGAAATTTGGCGACACGGAGCTGGAACTGGTACCGCCGCCGCCGGGACTTCCAGAGGATCGTGTTGGTTTTAACGATTTGCTGCTCGATCCAGATGGCGTTGTCCGCCGCAATCTGTTGTTTGTCTCCGACGATACAACCACTTACTTCTCGTTTTCCCTGCGACTAGCGATCGCCTATTTAGAAAGTGTAGGCATCAAACCGGACTCCAGCCAACAAAATCCTGATTATATTCAACTGGCTTCATCAGTATTTGTGCCGCTACAGGAAAACTCCGGCGGGTATCAAAATATCGATGCGCGGGGCTACCAAGTTCTGCTGAATTACCGATCCTCAAACGTGGCGCGGCAAGTTACGCTCACCCAAGTGTTGAAGGGAGAGATTGACCCGAACTGGGTGAAAAACAAGATTGTGCTGATTGGCACAACGGCACCCAGCGCCAAAGACACTTTCTCAACTCCCTACAGCCCAGCCGAACAGAAAACCGCTAAGATGTCCGGAGTCTTGGTTCATGCCCAAATGGTAAGCCAATTTATCGACGCTGCCACGGGGGAGCGACCCCTGTTTTGGTTCTGGGATGAACGGATGGAGGTGCTATGGATTGTCGGATGGACGCTGCTGGGTGCGATCGCGGCTTGGTGGTTGCGGCATCCCGTTGTCTTAATTTTGGGCGGCGGCGTTGGTTTGGGGGTTTTGTTCGGCACCTGCTTCTATCTGTTTACCCAGCAAGGATGGGTGCCCCTGTCGGCTCCAGTGCTAGGATTTATCCTCACCAGCGGGGTTGTTATCACCTACCGCTCTTATGATGCACAGCAGCAGCAACAAATCATCATGAAGCTGTTGGGACAGAATACTTCACCGGAAGTTGCCAAAGCTCTCTGGAAAGGACGCGATCGCCTGCTCAAATCTGGGAAATTACCAGGAATTAAGCTAATCGCAACCATGATGTTTGCAGATATCAAAGACTTCAGTACCATCGCCGAACAAATGCCTCCGGAAGCATTGCTGGAATGGTTAAATGAAATGCTGGATGTCGTCACCCACGAAGTCATCGACCATGAGGGCATTATCAACAAGTTTACAGGGGATGGCTTTATGGCTGTGTTTGGCGTGCCGATGGATCGCATCCACAAGGAGGAGGTCGCTCTTGATGCCCAGCGCTCGATAGAGTGCGCTATAGCAATCAGCGAAATTCTAGAGGAATTGAACCAAAACTGGAAAACTCGCGGCTTGCCGGTCATCCAGATGCGAATCGGAGTTTTTACAGGTCCAGTCGTCGTTGGCAGTTTAGGAGGCAAAGACCGCCTAGAATACGGCGTCATTGGGGACAGCGTCAATACTGCCGCCCGCCTGGAAAGTTGCGAGAAACACCGGCAACCGAGCAACTGTCGCGTCCTCATCGGCAAGGAAACCCTGGTTCATCTTGATAACCAGTTTCTGGTCGAATCTTGGGGGCCATTGCCACTCAAGGGCAAACAGCAAATGGTTGATGTCTACCTTGTGATGGGGCGTCAAAGGGAAGAAGCGTCAGAAGTTTGAGGAGTGGCAAATTTTCAACAAACGGCGAGTGTAGATGCTCCTGCTACGGGCGCGATCCTGGATCGGTATTCGCTCTTCGTGGCGATCGCGATTTTTTTCTCTTTCCTCTAACTATTTGTTCCGATTAGTTAGTTTATAAAAATTCATGAATATTTTTTACGCTTATTAAAGCAGTGTCATAAATCGTTAAAAATTAAGGGCACTATCAGAAGTATGCTGAATGATGAAAAACTCACTCCCCAGATAAATCGGTTGCTCTTGTTAGCAGGTATCATACTTTCATCAACATCAACTTCCCGATTAATTGGGTCAGAAAGCAATAAAAGCGAAGCGATTTTTTCTGATAAAGAGGCATTTCGATGATTGAAAAAATTTTGTTAGCGGACTCTGGAATCGGACATTCTAAAGAGATGCTCAAGGCTTTGATGGAACTGCCTTCGATCCAACGGGCATCAGTCACCATCTTGCACGTCGTTCCTTCTCAAATTACCACTGAGGCAATGACTTCAAAGTGGGAGGAGGGAGGCAGGACTCTCGCTACAGCTATCCAGTCTCTGAACCTAGACCCAAATCACGTGAACACCATGCTGCGGCAGGGCGATCCCAAGGATACGGTTTGCCAGGTAGCAGAAGAAATAAATGCTGATTTGATTATTATGGGTTCGCGGGGGCTGAAGCGTCTGGAATCCATTTTAGAAAACTCAGTTAGCCAATATGTTTTCCAATTGTCTTCCCGCCCAATGTTGTTGGTGAAAGACGATATTTACGTCAAGAAAATCAACCGCATCATGGTGGCAATGGACGGCTCAGAATCGGCACAACAGTGCTTAAATCTGGCTTTGTTTCTGTTGCGAGATAAAAAGGGAGGGCAGTTGGTTCTGGTTAACGTCAACAAGGCTCGGACAGGTTTTGAAGAAGCAGCCAACGCTGAAAAAAATCCTGTACTCGCTCCTGCGATCGCCGCCGCGAAAAAACAAGGCATTCCTTATAAGTGTGTCACAGGAAACGGTAAGGCAGGGCCAGAAATCTGTCGTTTGGCAGAGGAATTAAATGTTGACTTGTTGATGCTGGGTTCTCCCGATCGCCGTCCTTCCATTGCCAAAGGTTTACCAGATTTGGATCGGTTGCTAGGAACTTCGCTATCCGACTACGTGCGAGTCTATGCAAATTGTCCCGTTCTCTTAGGACGCACGGCGACTGCGTAAGAAACGCCAAACCTAACCCTTAAAAAAATTCCCCTCGCCGGAGGAACATGGCAAAAGCCTTGTTTATACTACAGCGGGGGGATTTTGTTCGATACAGATTATTAAGGATTCTTGTTGCTTTCGCGGCTAGCAGTTTGGATGTACAGAATCAACAAGAAAACTGTGGGAACCAGCACAAACAGGATGCTGGCGACAAAACCAAGATCGTTAACTTGCATTGAACCCAGCCTCTAATTAACTTTAAAGCACCACCTTTAAGCATATCATCTGGTGTCTGTCTTGAGGAGAGTGCGATCCCCAAGAAGCCAAAGCGCGATGCTGTCGCAGCCGCAACGCTTACGCACTCTTACGACGATCGCTATTCAAACACTGGAGGCCATAATTCAGCAATCGGCAGCTCCCAACCAGGGAATAACTCTAGGATAGTCAGAACGTCCCCATCCATCAGCACAGTCGGCTCTCCTGTGGGACGATAAACAGTTACAGTGAGTCGATCCGGGTCAATCAATATCCCTACCTGTGCCCCTAATCTCACAAACAAGTTTATTTTCTCTTCTAGAGGTTTGATGCGATCGCTTTGAGATTTAATCTCTACTGTTAAGTCGGGAACCAGTTCGGCAAAGTAGCGCAGACGTTGCCTAATCCTAATTGTCTCTTGGCGATCGTTTTATCCAGAAGAGGGAACTTCTCCTTCAATACCATTTTTGAGAGATTTCTGAAGCCAGTGCAACCACTCCACATTAGATATCTCTTCAAAGCTGGGGTCATAGTAGCAGCTAAGGTCATATACCAGAATGTCGCGTAGTTGCTTATCGTCGGAGGTCATCTCTAGCAGCCGATCGATTTCATTAATAGTTTGTTGAACTGCTGAATGTGACTCCCCTGTCAAGTAACGATGAACAACTGCCTTCGCATCTGGATCGTCGAGATCCCAGTCTTGATGGAAGTAAGCACCCAAAAACTGAGCGAGTGCAGGTACGAGTTCTCCGATCATGATTCTGGATAGGCTGTAAGAATGTAGTAACCGAGCAATGAACTAGCATCTCGTACAAGCACAGCTGTTACATTGGCAACGGGTACTGTAGTGGAAGCACCGCGAACTAGGCTAGTCCCAACCACAATGCTAGCATTGTGGTTGATCGAAAGCCGGGAGCCACCGCCACTCAGACTCAACCAAGTGTTAATTACTGTCAGGTTGGCAGTAAGGGCATTTGCTATTGCTTCTTCTGCTATCGAGCGATTGTCGAAGCTAGAAACAAGCCTTCTTCTCGGTTCACTAGCAAGTCGATTAGCAAGTTGAGCCTGTGTCTGACCGATGTGCCTTGCTAATGTGTGACCTCCTGCTAATTCATGTGCTGTCAAACCACCACCGGGGACTAAACGACTAAAGTTAGTCACTGCTTGTTTTTTGTTGAGAAACTGAGTCGCTTTTGATAGTAGTTCAGCAAAGGCAGCAAAATAAGGATTGATTTTCAAGGATAGCGATCGCACTCAATTCCTCACAGGAGCTTGCCCGACTTGTGACTAGGGCGCGATCGCACTTGTTGACATCCTCTCCGGAGATTACCGACAAGTCAGGCAAGCACTTTGTTGGGGTATAGGATAGCGTTG